>JAURJO010000199.1 GCA_030832235.1 Verrucomicrobiota bacterium | reverse complement strand
GCCCACCAGCGCGAACGCGATGGGGTTGGTGGCGGCGGCGGGCCAGATCTGGTGGACGCCGGTGCCGAGCAGCAATCCCGAGCCCGCCCCCATGAAAAGCGCGGGGGTGAAGATACCGCCGGGCGCGCCGGAGCCGAACGAAGCCATGGTGGCGAGCCACTTGCAGGCGACGTAGCCGACGATGGTCACGGCGAGGTAATTGCCCTTCAGCATCTCGACGATCACCGGGTAACCGTTGCCGCAGACCTGCGGGACGTTGATGGCGATGGCGCCCACGGCGAGGCCGCCCAGAGCAAGGCGGAGCACGATCGGCAGCCGGAGCGCGACGAAGAAGCGTTCCGCGTTTTTCAGCGAGGAGAGAAACACCGGCGCGAGCAGTCCGGTCACGATGCCGAGGGCGGCATAGGTCAGCATCTCCAACGGCGAGACCTCGCCGAACGCCGGCACCCGGTAGAGCACGTGGGCCGCGGTGAGCACGTGCAGGGTGAGGGTGGCGGTGACGGCGGAAACCACGAGCGGCCCGAGGCTCTCCATCGCGATGGTTCCGAGGATGATCTCAGCGACGAAGAACGAACCCGCGATCGGGGCGTTGTAGGCGGAGGCGATGCCGGCCGCGGCGCCGCAGGCGACGAGTAGGCGCTGCTTTGGCGGCGTGAGATTGCGCCAAC
Organism: Verrucomicrobiota bacterium; assembly: GCA_030832235.1. GTDB lineage: Bacteria > Verrucomicrobiota > Verrucomicrobiia > Opitutales > Opitutaceae > ER46. The sequence continues at coordinate 4,796 of JAURJO010000199.1, read as the reverse complement.
GTCCGAAACGCGAGGCGACGACCGCCGCCAGCTGCACCAGCGGACCCTCGCGCCCGATGGATCCACCGGAACCGATGGAGAACAACGCCGCCACGGTCTTCACCACACTTGCTCGGCCCGGCACGCGGCCGCTGCCGATCACGATGGCCTCCATGTAATCCGTGGAGCTCTGCGTGCGGGTGAGTTTCTCCCCGAAGACGAGGACGGTTCCCGCCAGCGCGCCACCGACCGCCGGTACCAATAGGCAGGCCCACCAGGGGAGCCGCGCCATGGAGTCGACGATCCCGAGGCTCGAGTTGCCGAACCAGTCGTGCACCCGCTCGGTGAGCGTGGTAAAGAGGATCGCGGAAAGCGCGCCCAGGAATCCCGCCACGGCCGCCCAGAACAGCGTTACCTGCCATTCCGAGGGCTGCAGCCGCTCCTGCACCCACACCCTCCACCGCAGCAGACGCAGGAGCCGGTTCAGGAGGAGCGTCGCGGGATCGGTGACGACCTTCATCGGCGGCGGGTCGGCTCGGCGGCGTTCTTCAAGCGGGGCGAGCGTGGTGGATACGAACGGGGGAAACAAGCCCCCGCGCGGGCGCTCAGTCGATGGTGTACGGCTCCTGGATTTCCTCGGGCTCGGAGGGCGTGGTCAGAGCGACGAGCCCCCGGAGCGACGTGAAATGCTGGCTCAGGTCGAAGTCGCCGCCGAGACCGCCGATCAACCGGTCGAACAGATCACGCTTCGAGGCTTTCAGCGCCTGGATGCGCTCCTCGATCGTGCCGGCGGTGACCATGCGGTAGACAAAAACCGTGTTGGTCTGCCCGATGCGGTGGACCCGGTCGACCGCCTGCGCCTCGACGGCCGGGTTCCACCACGGATCGAGCAGGAAGACGTAGTCGGCCGCGTGGAGCGTGATGCCGGTGCCGGCGGCCTTGAGAGAGACGAGCATCGCAGCCGAGCCCTTCGCCTGCTGGAAGCCCTGCACGGGTTTCAGGCGGTCGAGTGTCATGCCGGTGAGCTCGTAGCGGGGCAGGTCAGGAAAGTTTGTGGCCAGCGCCGCGCGCACCCGCTCCAGCAGCATCACGAACTGCGAGAAAATCACGACCTTGTGGCCGCTGCCCACGATCTCGGTGAGTTTCTCGATGAGGAGGTTGATCTTGCCGGAGTCGCTCAACGGCGACTTCAGCCAGGGGAGCATGTCGGGATCGCAGCAGGTCTGCCGCAGTCGGGTGAGCAGCGCGAGGAAGCCGAACGACTTCTCCCGCATGGCCGCCTCCACGTCGTCGCCCAGGCGCTCGAGGCCCTCGCTGCAGATCTTCGCGTACTCCGCTCGTTGCACGTCCGTCAGCGGGCAGATCAGGTCCATCTCCACCTTCGGCGGCAGTTCCTGCGCGACTTCGCCCTTGGTGCGACGGAGGATGAACGGCGAGAGCTGGGTGCGCAGGCGCGTGAGCGTGCCGTCGCGGTCCGTCGTCAACGCGGCCTCGAACCCCGCCCGCGAGCCGAGCAGGCCGGGCAGCAGGAACCGGAAGATGCTCCACAGATCGAGCTGGCGGTTCTCCAGCGGCGTGCCGGTGAGCACGATCCGATGTTCCGCGCGCACCGCGAAGCAGGTCTGGGTGATCTTCGCGTCGGGATTCTTGATGAACTGCCCCTCGTCCAGGATCGCGTAGGCGAAGGCGACGTCGGTCAGCAGCGCGCGGTGCTTCCGCAGCTGCGTATAGCTGGCGATCCAGATCACCGGGTCGCGGTGGTGGGTGAAATCGTGGCCGGATTTCAGCGTGTCGACGCGGAGGTGGGGGAAGAAACGCGCGATTTCCTCACGCCACACGGGCACCACGCTCGCCGGGCAGACAATCAGGCTCGGGCGGTCCGCGACCGGCCGCGTCGCGAGCAACGACAGCACCTGGACCGTCTTGCCGAGGCCCATTTCATCCGCGAGCAGTCCGTGGCAGCCGACTTCGCACAGGTGGTGTAGCCACTCCACGCCGCGGCGCTGATACGGACGCAACATCGCGGGTAGTTCGGGCGGGGCCGGCGGGGCGTCGAGCACCTGCTTGCGCCAGGCCTCGATCTCGGGCGAGAGCGTCAGCCGCAGCCGCGCGTCGTTGAACAGTGAGAAAACCAGATACGGCGAGAGCGGTTCGCCTTCCTCGACGCCACCGGGACGCGTCTCGCGCACGTTGTCCTGCCACGCGCGGTAGCTCTCCCATTTCTCCGGCGAGAGGCTGACGATACCCAGGCTCGGCACGATCACCGGCTGGCCTCCGCGCCGCACCAGCGCCTTCACCTCTGAATCCGTGAGCATCCGTTCGCCCGCCCGGAAGATCCAGCGGAGGTTTAGGCCCGTCCCACCTGTGCCGAAGCGGGTGCCGTTCGCCGGCGTCTTTTCCGCCACCGCCTCGATTTCCACCGCCCGCGTGCCTTTCAGCAGGTTCGCCGACTTGTCGTCGAGATCGACCGCGAAGAGCTTCCGCCACGCCGGCAGCACCGTGCGCAGGAAGTTCGGGATCTCCGTCAGTGACTCCATCGTGTAGACGCCCGTGTCCTGATGGTAATGGAAGTGCGCCTTGCGCGCGTACGCCGCGAGGCCGATCAGCTTGGCACGCTCCGTCGTCGAGACATGGAGGTGGTGCGCCGCAACCTCGGGCCCGAGGGCGGGCGTGCGGGTCTTGCCGTCGGCCTCCAACCACATCGCCTCGAACGTAAGCCCGCTCGTCTTCGTCCGGAAAACCAGTGTCAGCGTACGGCCCGGTGCGGGTGCGGTGCCGGGCGGGTGCGCCGATCGCGACGCGGCGAGGCCTGTGCCGCCGTTGCGGGCCGCCGCGGCGGCCGCCGCAAGACCGGGCCGCAGGGGCGTGCGCGCGGCGAAAGTGGAGACCGCCGCGGGACGCTGCGCCGGCGCGGGGGTGCGGGCGGGTTCTCCGGGCAAGGGCGAGATTTCGTCCGCCACTAATTCCTCGATCTCGTGCAATCCTGCCACCGCGAGCGCGCGGGCCACGTCGGCGTCCGTCGACGACGATCGCACCTCCATGCCCTGCGGGGTCCACTCGATCACCGCGTACTCGTCCCGTTTCTCCACGCGGCGGTGCACAATTGCGTCGTGATCCGTCAGCTCCAGTTCCCGGACATCCCCCGCCACGTAGATTTCCCGGCCTTTTTCCAACTGCCCTGCGGTGAACGCCCCGGCCCAGTCTTCCTCGAGCTTTCCGAACCAGAATTCGAGCGACTTGGGGGTGTAGATGCGCTTGGGCCCGTGCGACTGCATCAGACGTGAAAGGGCGACCGTAGGTTCGCACCCTTGCCCTGCAACCCCGAATTTGCGTGCGCCGCGAGGTGCGGCCGCACTGGTTTTCAGCCGGCGGCCGCCGCCGGTTCGCGGTCGCGTTCCGTGCGCAGCCGCAGCTGCCCGCAGGCGGCATCGATGTCGTGCCCCTTTTCCCGGCGGAGCGTCACGGAGACGCGCGCGGCGCGCAGCACACCGGCGAAACGCTCCTGCCGCGCGAGGGAAGGGCGCTTCCAGGGCAGACCTTCCACCGTGTTGTAGGGAATCAGGTTAACGTGCGCGTGGAGGTCACGCGCGATATCGCGGAGCCGCGCGGCCTGGTCGTCGGAGTCGTTCACTTCCTCGATCAGGATGAACTCCAGCGTGACCATCCGCCCGTGCCTCTCGGAAAACGCGCGGACCGCCGGCAGCAGTTGAGCCAGCGGATAGGCGCGGTTCACCGGCATGATGCGTTCGCGCACTTCGTCGGTCGCGCCGTGCAGCGAGATGGCGAGGCGGAAACCGAGGTCCTCCTCCGCGAGACGCGTGATCTTAGGCACCAGGCCGCTCGTGGAGATCGTGATGCGCCGTGCGCCGAACCCGAGGCCCCAATCGGCGTTGAGGATGCGCAATGCCGCGAGCAGCGCGTCGTAGTTGGCGAGGGGCTCGCCCATGCCCATGACGACGATGTTGTCGAAGGACGCCAGCTCCGCGCGGGCGCGCGGCGTGCGGGCGTCCTCCCGGTGGCAGACCTGCAGGAGCTGGGCGACGATCTCGCCCGTCGTGAGGTTGCGCTTCAATCCCGCGAGGCCGCTCGCGCAGAACACGCAGCCCATCGCGCAGCCCACCTGGGTCGAGATGCAGATCGTCTTGCGCGAGTGCTCCAGCCCCACGCCCTCCTGCGGGGCGCGGATGATCACCGTCTCGATGAGCGAACCGTCGCCGAGCTCGAGCAGCAGCTTGTCGGTCACGTCGGCCGACTGGCGATTGAGCACCAGCTGCGCGGGCATGAGCTCGAAGGTCTCCGCCAGCCATGCCCGCAACGCCTTGGGCAGGTTCGTCATCTCGTCCCATGAGCGGACGCGTCGCTTGTACACCCATTCGAGGATCTGCTTGGCGCGGAACGCGGGCTCTCCGCGCTCGCGCAGCCGCGCCGTCAGCGAGTCGAGGGTCTCGCCGGTGAGGGCCGGTCTTTCGGGTGGGCGCATCATGCGGAGCGCGGAACGTGGTTGGCGCACGCCCCTTCGTCAAAGGGTTAGGCGCCGCTACGCGGCGAGGGATGAGGGCAATACCTGGAAGAGTCAGGATACGTGGCGGGAGTGAGAGACGGGCAGGAAGGGCGTTTGCGCACGGGGAGGGTGGAACCACGAAGCACACCAAAGGCACGAAATTGAGCTGGTAGACCCACGGAACTCACCGAAGACCCGGAGGCCCAACTCGCCCAGAGTCCTGATTTCCCGATCTCCGGATTCCCTCGGGCCTCCGTTACCTCCGTTTGCTCCTGTTCCCCGGCTCGGGCCGTTCCGCATCACGACCGACACCAGG
>JAURJO010000198.1 GCA_030832235.1 Verrucomicrobiota bacterium | reverse complement strand
GACGAACGGACTGCAGAACTACGCGCCGGTGGTGCCGTTGATCGCGGCGTATCTCGGATGGCGAGGAGGAGCTGAATCTTCGGCGGAAGGAATCGGACCGGGAAAAGCAGCGAGTCTCGGAAGCACAGACACCGCATGTCCGCTGGGTCACCGTCGGCCCCAACCGGGCCAAGGCACCGACCAGTCTGATCCCGACCACGCCGCACCCATCGATGGTCCTCTGGTACTCCAGTCGACCCGCCGGCTGTTGCTCGTAGTCGCGTCCTCGACCTCCGCGACCGCGCTGGTGGGCGCCCGTATTGCAGGGGACCCCGCACTGGCGGCCGGGTTGCGTGTGGTCGCCTGGGTGGCGCTGCTCGGCGGCGCCCTTGCCGTCACGCTCGGCCGCGAGGAGTTCGCCCGCTGGAAGCTTCCTCTCCTTCTGCTGCTCTTCATCGCACCGCTGCCGCACGCGGTCGTGTCCGCCTGTGAGGAGGTGCTGCAGCACGGCTCGGCGGCCTGCGCCCGATTCCTGCTAGAACTGCACGGCACGCCGGTGCACCTCGAACGCCTCACGCTGCACCTGCGCGGCATGAGCCTCTGGGTGGCGCCCGAGTGCAGCGGGCTCCGGTCCAGCCTCGTGCTGCTGCTCCTGACGGTGGTCGCCGCCGGCGCGCTGCTCCGCACCACGCCCGCCCGCCTCGCGCTCTTCATCGCGGTGGCTCCGATCGCGATCGCCCGCAACGGCCTCCGGATCTTCGTCATCGGCGAGCTGTGCGCGCAGGACGGACCAGCCGCGCTCGACTCACTCCTGCACCGCCAAGGCGGACCGGTGTTCTTCGTTCTCTCCCTGCTGCCCTGGACGCTGCTGCTCCTCGCGCTTTGCCGGCGCGAAGCCACCGCGCGACGGCCGGTTCCCGTTTACCAAAGTACATGAATGCGACCCGATTCCTTCCCGCGCTCGTCGCCGGTTATCTTTTGCTTGGTGCCGGCTGCTCGCGCGAACAACGCACCACTCGCATCGTCTCCAAAGTCGACCGCCACCTCGCCGCCGGCGATCTGGCCGCGGCGGAACTGGAATGCCGCAATCTGCTGCAACTGGACGCCAGGCACGCCGGCGCACTCCGCCGCCTCGGGCTCATTTACTGGGACCAGGGCCGCGAACATCGCGCGGTTCCGATCCTTCGCTCCGCATTGGCACACGAGCCCGGTGACGCAGCCGCGCGGAGTCGTCTCGCGCGTTTTCGCCTTTCATGCGGCGATCAGGCCGGCGCCTTCGAGGAAGCCGCAGCGGTGTTGAAGTCCGCGCCCGACGACCGCGATGCCCCGATCCTGCTCGCCACCGCTGCGGCGCCGGACCCCGACTCCCAGCGCCGCGCGAGAGAAATACTGCATGGATTGCCCGACAGTGCTTCCGCATCCGTGCTGGTCGCACTCGGCATCATCGACCTCCGGGAGGGACGCACCGCGGCAGCAGAGGCGGCGTTCCACCATGCCCTGCGCGCCGACCCGAGTTTCTCCCCCGCCCACCATGCGCTGGGAATGTTCCGCTGGAGTCGAGGAGACACCGCGGGGGCGGAAACGTGCTTTAAAGACGCGGCCGAAGCCGCGCCGCCCCACTCACCGCACCGGGAGCGCTACGTCCGCTTTCTTCTTTCGAGAGGCAAGTTCGGCGACGCCCGCCAGCTCGCCGAATCCGCGACCATCCGCACCCCTGATCATATTCCCTCATGGCTGGCCTTGGCGGATTGTGCGGTCGCCGCGCGAGACTTTCCAGCGGCGGAGGCAGCATTGAAGGAGGCTGTCCGGCGCGATCCGGCCCACCCCGCGGCGCTTTCCGCGTCCGCGCGGCTTTCGCTCGCCCGCGGTGACCCCCGGGGGGCGGTCGCGACTCTCGAACGCTTACGAAGCCTGCACCCCGGGCTACCTCAGGTTGGATACGAATTGGCCCTCGCGTCACTCGCGGCCGGTGATACCGGACGCGCGGTCACGTTGTTTGACGAGGTCATCAAAGCTGCCCCCGCACTGCGCGAGGCGGCGCTGGCGCGCGCCGAACTGAGCCTGAGGCGGGGTGACGCCATGGCGGCGGCGGCAGTGCTGGAGCCGTTGGTCCGCGACAATCCGGATCTTCCCGCCGGCCGCGCACTGCTCGCTGCCGCCCGCTGGGGTCAGGGCCGGCCCGAGGAAGCACTCGCGCTCTGCCTTGAATTGGAGCGGGTCCAGCCGGCATCCGCACAAGCCCCATTCTGGCGTGGGGTCGTGCTAGCCGGAATGGGCCGCCACGACGACGCGCGGAAGGCCCTTGAGAAGGCGCTGACCCTCGCGCCCGGTGACCCGGCGATCATCGAGCGCCGGGTGGAGTTGGAGCTGGCTGCGAAACAGCCGGAAGCGGCCGTCCAGCTACTTGAGCAGGAGCTGACGCGCACGCCGTCCCGACTCGAACCCGCGCTTCTGCTCGCGCGAGTGCATTCCGTCTCTGGAAGTCCGGTGGCCGCCGAGAGGGTGTTAATCGAGGCCGCGCAACGTCATGCGGACTCCCCGGTCGCCCATTACGCGCTCGCGCTGTTTCTGCACACGCGCGGAGGCCGCGGCGACGCGTTGGCACCCGCTCGACGGGCGCTCGAGTTGGAACCGCGCTCAGTCGCCGCGGCTCTTCTCGTCGCGGAGCTGGAAGACGCTTCGCCGGGGGCTCCGTTCGCGCGGGTAGGTTACGAGCGGGTGCTCGCGCTGCGGCCGGATCAACCCGCGGCTCTCGTGAAACTCGCCGGACTTCTGCTCGCTCCTCCCGCCGATCCCGACCGAGCCCTGGGCCTCGCGGAACGGGCTCGCGAACTCCGTCCCGACGATCCCGCGGTGGCCGGCATACTCGGGACCGTTCTAAGTCGCCGTGGCGAAACCGCGCGCGCACTGCCCCTGCTGCGCTTTGCGGTGGGAGGACTTCCGCGGGATGCGGACCTGCAGGCGGAACTCGCCCGCGTGCTGCTCCTTCGTGGCGACGAAGCGGCCGCCCGCCTCGCCTACCAGCGCGCGCTGGAATTCGGCACGCTGCGGAACGGGGACGCGGCGGCAAAGGAGGCTCTAGCCTTGCTTGCGCTACCCGCCGATCCGGCGCCTCCGGAGGCCGAGCCACTGCTCAACAAAAGAATCGCCGCCGGAAGCGACGATCCCCCGACCCGCGTGCGGCTCGCGTCGATACTCCTGCAACGCGGAGAGTCCGACGAGGCACTTCGAAACGCGGAAGCCGCACTCGCCGCGACGCCATTACATGCGACGGCCGCGCTGCTCGCCGCTCGAATCCACACCGGGCAAGGTCGCGCCGCGCAGGCCATCGAGATTCTGAAGAGTGCCCGCACCGGTGCAACGGATGAGGCCCGCCTCACGCGCGAACTCGGCCGCTTGGTGCTCGATCACGGCACCGACCACCCGTGGGCGCTCAGTCTCCTCCAGGAGGCCGCCCGTCAGGAACCCGGCAACGCGGAAGGCGATTTCGACCTCAACCGGGCGCTCTACGCCAACGGCAGGGTAACCGAGGCGCTGCGGCGACTGGACGCGTCAGCACGGCCGAATCCCGGTTGGTCACGCCTCGAAGAATGGCAGGCTTTCGCGGACATCGCGGTTCGCGCCGAGGCCGAAGCACCCGCCTTGGAACTAGCATGGAAGGAAACTCCCGCGAAAAAGGGAATGAAGGTCTCAACTCCCCTGCTCTGGCTGCGCGTGCGAGCCGCGTTGGCCCGGCGAGAGATCGCGGAAGCGGGGAAGCTCTGTGAGGCTTTGTTGCGCGCCTGGCCGTATTTCCACCCGGGCCTAGCGCAGGCCGCCGCGCTCCACGCCTCCGTCCGGACGCCTCCCGAATACCTGCGGGAGCCCATGACGCGTCTTGCCTCCGACCCGGCGGCTGCGCCGGCGACGCGGCGTGAAGCCGGCCTCATCCTCTGTCGACTCGGGGAGGCCGCCCGGGGAGCGGCAATTCTGGAGGCCGCCCTCGCGGCGAATCCGGAAGACCCCGAAGCCCTGGTGGAGTTGGGTCGAGCCTGCCTTGCGCTCGGCCGCCGGGATGACGGTCGAGCCTTTCTTCGCCGCGCGCTCGCCGCGGATCCACCGGCCTCGCTCGCCACCGCCGCCCGTTCCGCCCTGAGCGCGGCGAATTGAACCATGTCTGTCACCGCACCGTTCTCTCTCGCCGCGGCCGGATTCGCGCTCCTCGCCGCGGTGCTGTCGTTGCGCACCCGGCGGGAGACCGCATACCGCAAGCTCACCACCGCACTCGTCCTCGCCGCGGTTGAACTCAGCGCGGGCTTCGCCGCGGCCGTGAACGAGGGCGCGACGCGCGCCTCGTGGTTGCTCGCCAAGGAGTGTGCCTTCGCGCTCGGCGTCGGCTTCTGGGTCTGGTTCGCCGCCACGTATGCGCGCGACGGCGTGCCGACCCGAAACCGCGCGCGATGGCTGCTGGCTGGGATCGGCGCCGCACCGACGCTATGCGTCCTCGGCGGCGGCGGACGCTTGTTGACCTCGGATTATCCGGCGGAGCCCCCGCTTCTTGAGATCGCCGGCCTCTGGCTGCACGGGGCGGGGTTGATTGCTGCGGTCGCCGCGCTTCTCCAACTGGAGCGCACGTTCGCCGCCTCGGTGGGGACAATCCGCTGGCGCCTCAAGTTCATGCTCTTCGGCGCCGCAGCTATTCTGGCTACCCGCTTGTTCAGCGGAAGCCAGGTGCTGCTGATGCGCCGGCTCGATCCGGCGCACGACGGCTTCACTGCCGGCGGCGTACTGGTGGGCACCGTACTGATTCTTCGCGCATTGCGTCGCAGCGAGGGTGTCGCGCTTTCCGTCTACCCTTCCCAAGAGGTGCTCCGCCGTTCAGTGACGGTGCTGCTGGCCGGCATCTACCTGCTCCTGCTCGGGACCGCTGCTTCGACCGGGCTTCGTCTCGCCGGATCGGTCGCATTCGCGCCGGTGGCTTTGCTCTCGCTCGCGGGTCTGCTGGGACTCGCCGTGGCCGCCAACTCCGAGCGCGCACGGTGGCGGCTGAAGCGGTTTGTTAGCCGGCATTTCCGACGCCCGCTCCATGACGCGCGGAACGTTTGGCTGCGGCTCACCGCCGCCACCTCGCGCTGCGGCGATCCGGCGACGCTCGGGCGAGCGGTAACGGGACTCGTCGCGACCGAGTTCCACGCGCTCTCGGTCTCGTGCTGGCTGCTGGATCCGCGACGCGAAACACTCGACCTCGTCGCGTCGACCGCCGGCTCCGGTGGCGCCGGCACCGGCAACCACTCCGCCGGCCTGCCGGCCGGCAGCATCGTGGAACATTTTCGCGCGGCTCCCGCCGCCGCCGACCTGGAGTCGAAGGTCGGTGCGTGGGCGGAGGCCCTGCGCGCCGCGAACCCGCCGATGTTCGCGCGACGTCCGCACCGCGCCGTGGTGCCTCTCGCGGATCACGGGGATTTTATCGGGGTGCTGGTGCTGGGGGATCGGGTGGACGCCTCGCCCTTCATGCCGGGTGACCTCGAGATCCTCGAGTGCGTCGCGAGTCAGGTCGCGGCCAGCCTCCAGGGAATCAGGCTTTCGCAGAGCCTTGCCGAGACCCGGCAGTTGGAGGCGTTCCAAGGCATGGCGGCCTTCTTCATCCATGACCTGAAGAACGCCTCGTTTCTGCTTTCCCTCATGCTGCAGAATTTCTCGGCGCACTTTGAAAACCCCGCGTTTCGCGCCGACGCGCTGCGTTCGGTTTCCCAGGCTTGTGCGCATTTGAACGACCTCATCCGGCGACTCGGCGGCCTTCGGGAGGGATTGAAGATTGAACCGACGGAGACCGACTTGAACGAGGTGGTTTCCGCGGCGCTCCGCGAGGTGCCGCGCCCCGGCGCGGTCCAGTTCGAGGAGAACCTCGCGTCGCTACCGCGGATCCGCGTCGATCGCGGGCAACTGCGCAAGGTGGTCACCAACCTGCTGTTGAACGCGACCGAGGCGGTGGCCGGCGAGGGGCGCATCCGCGTTGCCACCGGCGCGGAGTCGGGCTGGGCCGTACTGACTGTGGGAGACAACGGTTGCGGGATGTCGGAGCGGTTCCTGAACGAGTCCCTGTTCCGTCCATTCCGGACAACCAAGCCCTCGGGGCTGGGCATCGGGATGTTCCAGAGCCGGTCGATCATCGAGGCGCACGGGGGCCGGATCACTGTGAGCAGCCGGCCGGGCGAAGGCACGGTATTCCGCGTGTTCCTGCGGGCGGGTGCGGCGGCGGGCTGAAGCGAGAAATCATCGCCGCCCATGGAATCTCCGGAAAAACCAGCGGTGCTTATCGTCGATGACGACGAGGCATTGCTCACCCAGCTTCGTTGGAGCCTGGGCGATGACTACACGTTGGGGTTGGCCTCCGATCGCGTCGGCGCGCTCGCGGCTCTGGAAAAGGCCTGCCCGTCAGCGGTGTTATTGGACCTCGGCCTGCCACCCGCTCCGGCTTCGCCGTCCGAAGGACTCGCGCTGATCGGCGAGATCCTCCGCCGTGATCCGGCGACTCGCGTGATTGTGCTCAGCGGCCAGACGGCGCCCGACCCGGCGGCGCGTGCGGTCGGCACGGGAGCATGTGATTTTCTCGCCAAGCCGGTCGACACGGAGGAACTGCGGGTGCTGCTCCGTCGGGCCTGCCGCGTTGCGCGCTGGGAGCGGGAGTTCCGAACGGAATGCACCCGGCCTTCCGTGGAGGTTCCGCCGGGGGACGGAACGGGCATGCAGGTCGTGGCTGCGACCGTGCGGAAAGTGGCCGCATCCGATGCGCCGGTGCTGATCCTCGGTGAGAGCGGCACCGGCAAGGAGATGACCGCGCGTGCGATCCACGAATCCGGTCGCCGGCGCGGCGGGCCGTTTGTGGCGATCAACTGCAGCGCGATCCCCGAGACGCTCATCGAGAGCGAATTGTTCGGGCATGAAAAAGGGGCGTTCACCGGGGCCCACCAGCAGCGGCGCGGCCGCATCGAGTCCGCCGCGGGCGGCACGCTATTTCTCGATGAAATCGGCGATGTGCCGCTCCCCGTGCAGGTGAAGCTGCTGCGCTTCCTGCAGGAGCAGTCGATCCAACGCGTCGGCGGCCGCGGCGAGCTGTTCGTCGACACCCGGGTGATCGCGGCAACCAACGCTGATCTGCAGCGCGGAATGCGGGAAGGCACGTTTCGCGAGGATTTCTTTTATCGGTTGGCGGTGGTGCAGATCGGCCTGCCCCCTCTCCGCGAGCGCGGCGAGGACGTTGTCACCCTCGCCCACGGCTTCCTGGAACGATTCGCGACGGAGCAGGGCCGGCGAGGTCTGCGGTTGTCCGAGACGGCTGAAGAAGCGCTGCGCGGGCACACGTGGCCGGGCAACATTCGCGAGCTGCAGAATCGGGTGCGACGGGCGGTGATCATGTCGGAGTCACGTCGCATCGATGCCGCGGACCTCGAGCTCACCGCCCCCGCGACACCGACCGGAACCTCGCTGCGGGACGCGAGGGACACCTTGGAACGCGACCTCATCCGCCGTTGCCTGGAAAAACACGCCGGCCGCATCGCCCCCGCCGCCGCAGAACTCGGCATCAGCCGCCCCGCGCTCTACGAACGCCTGGAACGCCTCGGCCTCTCCCGCAACCCCATGGGGTCAGGGCGTTCAATGTTTCATTCACCCGAACTTACCTGAACAACGAACGCCCTGACCCCTTAGAGCCCACTGGAACGCCTCGGCCTCTCCCGCAACCCCATGGGGTCAGGGCGTTCAATGTTTTCGATGACTCCCATATCCAAAACTGAAAAACCAAGACTGCCCGGCCGCCAAAGGCGTTAAGGTAATGCACGAGTGATTTTTAGGGCATATGTCATTTGAGCGCGCAGGATTGCAGAGACGCACATGGGGAGGCCGGCGCGGCTCGATGGGGTCAGGGCGTTCAATGTTTCATCCACCCGAACCAACCTGAACAATGAACGCCCTGACCCCTTAGGGAGTGGGTGGCGACTAGCCATGTTCGGAAGGTTGGTTGTGGCCTTATGGTCGCCATTAGCCGGCGCCCAGCGTGCATCCCTGATTCTCCGGCGCGGGAAAATCCGAACCCATCATGCGACAATTCCCTAATTCTTAATTCGAATCCCACTGATGGCCGGCGTCTTATGCTTAAACGCGGGAAATGCTTAGCCTAAGCTAAGTAAATCCCTCCGATTGCCCGCTTTTCCGCTCCGGCGGAACTCGCGGGCATGAACGCAACCTCCCGCTTCCATGCGATCCGATCCGTTTCGCTCAACGCGCTCCGCTTGCTTCCGCTCTTCGCGGTCGGGGCGGCGCCTCTTGGCGCGACCACCTATTGGGTCGACTACAGCGCCGGCCGCGATTCCGCCGCCGGCACCTCTGCCAGTTCCGCCTGGCAACATTGTCCTGGAGATCCGGCCGCGACCGGGAATCCCGCCGCCGCCACCCTCGTCCCGGGAGACACCGTGCTCTTCAAGGGCGGCGTCACCTACGTCCTGACCGGCAGCGCCGGCATCGGCCTGCGCTGGAACGGGCAATCCGGCGCTCCGATCACCTACGACGGCAACTCCGCCGGCACCTGGGGAACTGGACCGGCCGTTCTCTCCGATCAATACGGCGCCACCGGGCTGACCGCCCTCGCCTGCCCGGCCGGTTCCACCGCCAACTGGATCGTGATCCGAGGCCTCACATTCAACGGCATCGGCGGTTCCGCGACCCTGCCACCCGACACCGGCACACCGCTCTCCCCGCGCTTCGGTGGCGCCATCGCCTTCCCCGGCGGCGCGGCCGACATCTCAATCGAGAACTGCACCTTTCGCCAAATCGGTTACGCTTTCAACCAGCGTCCGATGACCGCCTCCTCCCTGACCGGCACCGGCGTAAGCCTCGCCGACGCCACGCGCGTCGCGGTGCTGCGGTGCGATTTCTCCCGTCTCACGACCGGTTTAGACTTCACCAGTACCAGCCTCACCGGCGTTTCAGTTTCGGAGTGCGTCTTTCACGACGCCGTCGTCCGTCCCCTGAATCTCACCGTCGCCCAGTCCGCGGGAGTCCAGGTCTGGTCCTGCACCGAGACCGACAACGCCCAACTCGAACCCGCCAACTGGTCCGGGTACGGCGACAGTCCGCGCCTCTCCCGCGAGACCGCCGCCGCCGGCACATCCCTGCAGTTATCCGCCAGCGCGTGCGCCCTGCCCGGCGCCACGTATCAATGGTTCAAGGACGGGCTCGCCCTCGAAGGCGCGACGTCCACGACGCTAATCCTGCCCTCGCTGACTTCGGCCGACGCCGGTGACTACAGCGTGCTGGCCACGAACTCCGCCGGCAGCGGACTCAGCAACCACATCCTCGTGGCGGTCACGGCCGCGCCGCCGCCGTCGGGTGACATCGCCCCGGCCTTCGTGACACAACCTGTAAGCCAGACCACCCCGACCGGCTCCAACGTGACATTCAGCGTGATCATCTCGGGCGCTCCCACTCCCGCCGTCGTGTGGTACCGCAACGGCCTCACGTTCACCGGCTGGACCGGCACTTCCCTCACGCTCGCGGGCGTAAGCAGCAACGACGCCGGCTCCTACTGGGCGGTGGCCACCAACTCCGCCGGCAGCACGACCAGCGCCACTGCGACCCTGACCATCGGGACGTCAACGCCTTCCACCTCCGCGCCGGTTTTCACGCTGCAGCCGCAAAGCGTGACGGCCGCCGCGAAGTCCATCGTTTCCTTCACGGCGTCCGCCAGCGGCACACCGGTTCCCACCTACCAGTGGCGGAAGGATGGCGCCGCGATCGCGGGCGCCACCGCAGCCAAACTCACGCTGACGAACATCAACAAGGGCAGCGCCGGCACGTACACCGTCCTCGCGAGCAACTCCGCCGGATCAGCCGTGAGCAATCCCGCCACGCTGACGGTGACCAACGGCAGGGCGGCCGCGCCGCTCGACGCCACCCTCGCGGAGTCCGGTTCGTCCGACATCGAGACCACACCGCGTCCGGCCGCCAGCGCCGCCACGCGTCTGGTCAACGTATCAGTGCGCACCTTTCTCCCAGCCGGACGCGACGGCACCGCGCTCGGCTTCGTGGTCGAAGGTCAGGCACCGCGCCGCATCCTGGTCCGCGCCATCGGTCCGTCCCTCGCCGCGTTCGGCGTGAACAACGCCTTGCCTGACCCCGGACTCGAGGTCCAACGCGGCGGTGCAATGATTGCCGGCAACGATGATTGGTCCGGCAGCTCCGCCCTGAGCTCCGCCTTCACCGAGGCCGGTGCGTTCCCACTCGCGGATCCCGCGAGCCATGACGCCGCACTCGTCCTTCTGGCCAGCCCCGGCGCCTACACAGTGACCTGCGCCGACACCACGCGCTCCGCTGGCACCGTCCTGATCGAGATCTACGAACTGCCCTGATCGGGGCAGTTCCCCGCCACCTGACGCGCGGCCGACCCGCGGCGCGCGTCACGGTGAGCGAACCTCCGGGCGGCGGTGCGTGGTGGCGGGAATTTCCACCAACATCATGAACCATGCATCAACCGCGCCCGTATCACGCCGTCCCGCGCGTCGAGCCCCGCTCACGCTCTCACTTGCCCTCCTGCTGGCATTCTCCGGCTGCCAGCATCCTTCTGCGCCGCCTCCCGCCACCGCCGCGCCAGCGCCAGCGAACCAGGTGCTGCGCGCCGGCGATGTGATCCGCGTCGCGTTTCCCCGCTCCCCCGCCCTCGACCTCACGCAGCAAATCCGCCGTGACGGAAAGATAAATCTCTACCTCGTGGGTGAAGTCGTGGCGGCCGGCCTCGCCCCCGCGGAACTCGAGGCGAGGCTGGTCGCGGATTACGCGAACGAGATCGTCTCGCATGAGGTGCGCGTGACCGTTGTTTCCTCCGCGTTCGCCGTGTTCGTGACCGGCGCAGTCCTGCGGCCCGGCAAAATTAACGCCGAACGCACCCTCACCGCTTTCGACGCGATCATGGAAGCGGGCGGATTCGACCTCACGCGCGCGGACACCCGCTCCGTTCGAATCATCCGTCAGGAGGAAGGCCGCGCGTTGACCTACACCTTCGACGCTAAGGCCGTGCTAGACGGGCGCGCCGGCGCCCCCTTCCACCTGCAGCCATTCGACACCATTTTCGTGCCGGAGCGGTTTACTTGGTTCTGAGCCACTTGTGTCGGCAAACCGACAAGGCGTGCGGCGGTACAACTCACCTTCCCACCGCGGCTAACAAAACCCATGGGCGACCGGGCGCCGGAATACGTCGGAAAACCTTACACTTTTCACCGCCGTCAGCCGCCTCGGATCGAATCCGCGTCGCCAAAACCGCCGTCTTAACTTTTCGAATACTGCAAACCGCGACCAGGAGGCCGGTTACATACCTGGTGCCGAATCTGGCACGCCCGATGCCAAAGGGAGGGCCTGGTCAGTAAATCCAAAAACCAAAACCATGAAAATGCATCGCATCCTGCGGCTGGCCTCCACGGCTGGTCTTGTCCTCTCGTTTCTTCCCATCGTCGGTTCCGGCGCCGAGCTGGATCTCCGAACCGCCGGGGCCTCCGGCACGATCAACGGCGCCTTCTTCACCAACACCGATCCACAACCCACCGGCTCAGGCTACATCGATTCCTTTGTCCGACTCGGAACATCGTCGGGCTACGAGGAGGGCTACAACGCCTCCGCCCGCCCGGTGATGCCGGACGTGAACACGTCCCCGACCTTCACGCACGACATCCGGCTCAGCAACATTCCCATCGTGGTGAACCCCACCGGCGCGGCCGCCGGCAGCTACTACGAGTTCCTCCTCGATGTTAACCAGAACAAGACGGAACCCGGCAAGTACCTGACGCTCTATGCGCTCCGCTTCTACACGAATCCAAACGCGCTCACGATGGCGGCGACGCTGGCCGACCTCACCGGTGCCGCGGGGACCACCCTGCGCTGGAACCTCGACGCCGGGTCCGACAGCCGGATTCACCTGAATTATGAATTCGGATCAGGCAGCGGCTCCGGCGACATGTACGCGTACATCCCGGTGTCCGCCTTCGCCGGCGCAGGCGCCTCGGACTACCTGTACCTCTACTCGGCCTTCGGCGTAGAACCGTCCGGCACGGGCACGTACTTCGAGACGAACGACGGCTACGAGGAGTGGACTTCACGCGGCTCGTCGACACCTCCGCCCTCCGTGCCGGAAGGCGGCAACAGCCTCGCCTTGCTCGGCTTCGGCTTGATCGGCGTCGAGGCCGCCCGCCGGCGCCTCTCTCGCGGATCCCTGCGTCCGACCGGCCGCCTCACCGCGGCACCGCCGGCCGCAGTTTGACCGCGCCGGGTAGCTCCCGGTTTCAAGACGGCGCTCCCGCGTTCCTCCGTCGACGGAGCCAAGGGAGCGCCGTCCCTCTTTCCGCATAGCGTATGCGTGCCACGACACTCGTGCCTCGTAAGAGGCCGAGGACGCTTTCGGGCGGCGGCGTGCCGGAGTTAGTCCTTCTCGGAGACGGAGACTGGATTGAAACGACCTTCGGGCCCGCCCTCCTGCGTTTGCACCGGTCCGGCGAGGCGCACGTCACCGCGGCGGTGGCTTTTCCCGCCTCCTCCGCTGCCTCGCTTAGCCGGAACTTTCCCCGAATCAGGACCGCCGCCAACCTCGACGGCGTCGACGCGCCGCCCGATGCCGTCGTAATCGTGGCTTCCGCGCTGCGCCATCGTTCCGCGCGAATCGCCGCCGCGTTGCGGCGCGGCTGGCACGTGGTGTCCGCCTGTCCGCCGGCGGAGAACGCGACCGAAGTCTCACGGCTGTGTGAACTCGCGCGCCAGCATGAGGTCACGCTGACGGTGGACCTGCCTCATCGCCTCGCGCCCGGCGCCCGCTGGCTCCGTGCGATCGCCGGCGGTCGTGCGTTGGGCGGATGCATCGGCTTCCAGGTCAAGGAAGGCGCCACGCTCGCGAGTCCCGGCGAAATCCCGCCCAGCGGCGCGTGGATTGATCCCGGGCTCCGCGCCCTCGACTTGATCACGGATTGGTTCGGTCCGGCACAGCCGTTGAGTGCAGCGGACGATGCCCTCGGCGGCGTGGAGGCGGTGGCTCGTGCGGAGCTGCTCTGCGGCGGTAACCTTCGTGGAACCCTGCACATTGATCGCGACTGGAAACAGGCCCCTCTGTACCGAGTGTCCTGCCGGCGCGGAGTCGCCTCGTGGAGCCCGGGTGCAATCGGATCCGCATCGCTCCGCTTGGAGGCGACGGACCAGGAGCTCGCCGGCACGCTCAGCGATTCATCCGTCCCGTCAGATCCCCGTGAACTTCAGCTCCGTCACCTGCTGGGCGCCCTCGTGCGCGGGCATGAGCCCGCGAACCAAGCCACGTTGCTGCTGCCTGCGTTGGAGCTGGCCGACCAGGTAAGGAAGATGCGGACGTCACTTTCTCTCCCGTGGCTCTCGCCGAACGAGTCCGCGGTGGCGTCCTCCCTCACCCTCCATGTTCGAGCCGCATGAAGGTGGCGATCCACAACGCCGCCGGCGCGGCGGGCGCGCGGCTGGTGGAAACGTTCCACCTCACCGGCACTCCTACGCCCGTCGCGCTCGCCTCCGATCACGAGGGCCTCGTGCGCGCGGGACGACTGCCCGTGACGCTGCGGCGGTTTGAGCCCGCCTCGATCTCCTCGCTCGCCAGCGCGTTCTCGGGCTGCTCGGCAGCCGTGTTCATCCCGGCGGACGAGGAAACGCCGGATGAGATCGTCACCGGGACGAAGATCTTCGCCGAGGCCGCACGCCAGGCCCGACTCCGCCGGGTCGTGATGGTCAGTGACATTGCGGTACACCCTCCCGATCCGGAAAAATCGCCCGACGAGGACCCGCCTCTTCCGCAGCACGAGCACGGCTCACGACCCGCGGCGCTCGCGGCTGCCGAATCGGCTTTATTGGAAAAGTGCGCGGGAAATCCCCCCTCGGCCTGCGTCCTCCGAGCGGGCTGGCTTTACGGCGCGCGCGTTCGGGAGTTCGCGGACCTTGCCGCGGAACTAACCACCGGCGTCACAGCCGCGTCCGCCGGCAACTCCCCGCGCCAGGGACTGCACGTGGACAATCTGGTCGCCGCCGTGCGGGCGGCACTCTCCGCCAAGTTGGGCGACCGACACGTCTTCGTGGTGACGGATACCGGCGACCTCACCTGCGAAGCCTTCCGCCGCGCGGTATCCCGGGAGCTCGGGAGCCTACGCGACGAAGCAACTCCCTTACCCGCCCACGTCGAGACGCGAAAAAACACTCGGTGGAACCACGTCCCCTCGCGTGCCGAGCGCATCCTGGGCTACCGCCCCGCGGTGGATGTGAACGAAGGCATCCGGCGGAGCTGCGCCTGGTGGAAATTCACCCGCGAATGAGGCGTAGGACGACTGCAGCCCCGGCTGCACCGGCACTCCTTCATCCGCGTCCATCCGTACTGCTGAATCTCGGAATTGTGTTTTATCGGCACGCTTCCAAGCAGTCACGCCAGCGTCGCATTCATCTGAGCCATCTGAGAAATCTGAGGTGCAAATCCGCGACGTTCGAAATGGCCTTCGTCCTTTGCCGGGCCTTCGGAGGACGAGACGGAGGCCAGGTCGGCCGTCGTGGTTTCGGCATAGGCCGGGGTCGCCGGACCCCGGCTACAGGAGATCGAGCCGCGGCACCTCGACCCCTTTCGTGCCTTTGGTGTGGTTCGTGGTGAACTCCTCATCCGTTTTCATCCGTGGTTGCCCCCCCGCGAAGCGATTCGGAAACGCCTCATAACCCCAAGGCCGGGCATCCTGAACAACGCTTCGTCTGCGACTGAGACGCGCTGGTCGGTCGGTGGCCAAGGTTTTAACCGGCCTAATCCGTGGCCGCCACCGGCAGTTCGTGGTGGCGCTTATTCTCCTCCACCCACCGGACGCAGAACTGCACGAGCTGCGGGGCGTGCCGCAGGTTGAGCTTCTCTTTGATGTGCGCGCGGTGGGCTTCGACGGTCTTTACGCTTACGTGGAGCTTCTCGGCGATCTCGCGCGTGGGGACGCCGTTGCCGATCTGGTCGACGATCTCGAGTTCCCGGTCGCTCAGCGTCGCCACCGGCGAGACGCCCGCGCCGTCGCCGCCGTTGACAAGCTGCGTCAGCATTTGGCGCGAGACCTCGTCGCTGACGAACATGCGGCCCGCCCGCGCCTGCCGGATCGCCTCGACGATCCGCGCCGTCGCCTCGTGCTTCATCACGTAGGCCCGCGCACCAGCCTTCAGGGCACGAAGCGCGTAAACCGATTCGTGGTGCATCGACAGCACCACCATCTGGATCCGTGGACTCACCGCGCGAATGCGCTTGATCAGCTCCAGCCCGGAGCTGCCGTTCAACGAGATGTCGATCGTCACAACGTCGGGTTGCAGCCGGATTATTTCCTGGACGCCCGCGGAGGGGTCCTCGTTTTGGCCGCAAACCTCGAGATCGGGTTCGGCGGCGATCAGGGCGCTCAGTCCCCGGCGGACGAGCGGATGGTCATCGATGATATAGACTCGAGTCTTCATGGGATAAGTTTCTCCTCCGCGCCGGCCTCGGCCGGACGGGTCACGGGATAATGCAACCGTACGGAAGCCCCGCGCGGCAGGTGATTTTCAAGGTGGATCGTGCCGCCGAGCACCCGCGCCCGGTACTCCATGACATGGAGACCAATGCCGGCCCGAGGCTCGCCGTTTCCGCCCGCCAACCCGCGACCGTCGTCATCAATCCTCACCTCCACGGCTCGATCGCGCGTCGATACCGCCATCCGCAAGCGGCGTGCGCCGCCATGCCGCACCGCGTTGCTCACGGCTTCCTGCACGATGCGGTACACGTGCAGGACCTGCTCGGATGAATGCGGCGGCAAACGTCGCGGCAAATCCAGGTCCACGCCGACGGCAAACCGCTGGCGCGCATGGTCCGCGCAATCCTGCAACGCCTGCCTTAGTCCGGCGTGGTCGAGACCGGCGGGGAAAAGCCCCCGCGCCAGGGTGCGCACCCGCTCGGTGACTGCACTGATCTCGGAATGCAGGCCATCCACCTCCGCCGCCAGATCCGCGTCGGTCCGGCCGACGCGCTCACCGACCCGATGCAGCATGAAGGAAAGCCCGGCGAGCACTTGGCAGAGATCGTCGTGCAGCTCCTGACCGATCCGGGTGCGTTCGCGCTCGCCCATGCGCAGGCACTCGCGCTCCAGCCGCTTCTGCTCGGGGATCGGCAGCAGGACACCCTGCAGGCGCCTTTCCCCGCCACGTCGTGTCAGCCGGTGCAGCACCCAGTGCCTTACCCAGAGAAAGCCGCCGCCCGCGAGCAGCAGCCGGTATTCAACCGCACGGCCGGCCCGGGCGGTCTCTTCGTCGGTGAGCTGGTCTCGCACCTTTTCCCGGTCGGACGGGTGAACCACGTCCATCCATCGGCCCTCCGGCCCGGGATCCAGGGGCCGGATACCGACATCGAGCGACGGACAAACGCCCGCTTGCAACGAGGTCAGCACCAAGCCCGGTTCGCGAACCTCCCACAGCATGAGGCCGGTCGCACCCATCACACGCGCGAGCAGCGGCTCGTCGCGTCCGTTCTCCATCCCATGCCGCGGTGGCGCCGGCACGGTGGGGCCCGGGGTCAAACCGGCTCCGATCATCCTCGTTCCCCCTTCCCTGACTCTAGTGATGATCGGATCGGACGGCTAAAAACGCGTTGGCCCGCCGCGGCCCTCCCGCTGCCGCGGGGCCGCACCGGGAAAGTGGGATCCATGCCCTCTTGGTACCATGATCGGCCCTCCGCGACCATCGGTCGGCTGACGGATCGCGCACCGCCCGAGCCGGGAATCTCCTCGCGCGTATTCATCCGAGAAACCGGAACAGGCGCCGGATCTGGTCGAACTCGTGGCTGAAAGCGGACGCCACCCGTTCGTCCGCCGCCACCACTAGCAGGTCGTGGGAGTGGACCGAAGTGTTGTACCAGTTGAAACTGCCGTCGAGCACGACGCGTTCGTCGATGACCGCATACTTCGTGTGGAGCGGGCAGTACGGCACGCGGTGGTCGACCTGGCCGTAGGCAAGGCCGACGTCGATGCCCGCCCGCCGCAGACGTGCGACCGAGGGCAGAAGGGGCCGAGCGACTTCCTCCTCCGGCGTACGCTCCCGTCCGGGATCGCCCTCGTGGGCGATGTGGCCGTTGAGGATCACGCGCACATCCACCCCGCGACGGTGGGCGTGGACGAGCGCGTCGACGACACTCTCGCAATGTTCCCCGCGCAATTCGCCGAGCAGGAAGAGGCAGAGCCGGATCGAAGACCGCGCGCGGAAGATCTCCGCGAGGATCGCGTGGTGCGGCCGGTAGGGATTACCGTTCAGCAGCGAGTGGCGCCCGAACGTGTAGAGGAGGTTGAAGTGGCTGTATGGATCGATGCCGTACCCCTGGATTACCCCACCGCGGATGCTTTGGAAAATATTATCCAGCAGCCGGGGCACCCCGCGAGTGCGGAAGGTCATGCCCGATTCCCAATTCCCTCCCCAGCGATCGAACACGATGTTGAACGATCCGTGCAGGCATTCGTCTTCGCCGAAGATGATGAACTTCGTGTGCATATCCGGCGCCACCTCGATCCCCTCCCCGCGCGGCGTGCAGAACACCCCCACCAGCTCGATATCAGCCTGCTTCAGCCGGCGGTAGTTCGGGCTGTGGGTGAGCGTCATCTTACGCCAGTCGACGACGCACTGGACCGTCACCCCGCAGCTCCGCGCCCACAGGAGGTGCGTCACGAAGTCGGCGTCGTCGATGCAATCGACGCACACCTTGATGAACTGCGGCCGCCACGGTTCCGCGAGCCTCCGGTCGATGACGCGGTCGATGGCTTCGTGGATGAAGCGCTTCGGATGGAACGGATGTCCGGGCGTGCCCTTGGTGAACTTCGGCGTGAGGTTGAGGCTGCCGAAGTCGCGGTTGTACCAGTCCACATCCCGCTGCAGGAGTCCGGCGTCCACCTCGTGGGTCCGGTACAAATTGGGCCGCACGACCTGAACCGGTAGGTACCAACGTTGGTGCGCGGGATCCTCCATCCGCTCCCCGTCCGCTAGTGCGTACTCGTGGCGCGAGCAAAAAGACCGGCCGCGCAGATGCGCGATCCAGGCGAAGGTCACTCTCTCCACCGGCCCGCTTCCGGCCGGAAATGGATGCAGGAAAAAGTCGCGCGTGATCCGCGTGTGTCGGTTCCAGTCGCCGCCTTCCGGATCCGTGTCCACCAGGTAGGTTTCGGTGACGCCGTCCGCGCGCCGCACACGCAGCAGAACCTTCAGGTTCAGCTCGGAGCCCCAGTGCACGCGCAGGCGCAAGCGCCCCCAGCGAAGGTGAAACGTATCCCGCAGGTCGTTCCGACGCGGGAAGAACCCTCCCAGCTCGGCTTCGAGCGGCGCGACAATATCCTCATCCAGTTCCATGTTTACGCCGGCTCCTCCTCGTGCCCGCTCAACGCGGCTCGAACTCGACGAGGTAGCCGGCGTGATCCGAGACCCGGCCGTAATCCCCTTCGGTGAAAACCTCGCGCGCCGCGACCGCCTGGAGCGACGCACCGCCATTCAGGAACAGGTAGTCGAGACGGTGCTCCGATGGACGCAGTTCCCCGGCCTTGGTCGGCGGAGATCCGTTGCGCGAACTCTTCCCTCCCGCCCGGACAAACTGGTC
>JAURJO010000197.1 GCA_030832235.1 Verrucomicrobiota bacterium | reverse complement strand
CGCGAGCACGCGGCCGGTTTCCTCGACGATGCCGGTGAACATGTCCCGCGAGGAAACCGCGATTCACCGGCGCGCCAAGCCGCAAACGGAACTCCCCGCCACCCCGACCAAAATTTCGCGACACGCATACCGCGCCTTGCGGATGAACTTCGGGGGCCGTGTAGTCGTCCTTCATGCGCACCACCCTTCACGAGTTATCCGCCGCCGGCCCCGCGGTGCTCGTCGATTGCGCCTCGAACGTGATTCAGGTCGCGGCCCTGGACTCCGCCGGGAGGCACCGTTGGGCGAGAAGCGAGACGGAGGCCGGCCTCGGGCTTTTCACCTGCGTCGAGGAACTCGCGCTCGACCCGGGAACGGTCAACGCGTGGGTGTTTTGCACCGGCCCGGGCTCGATTCTTGGCATCCGCACCGCCGCGATGGCGCTGCGCACCTGGCTCCTGCTGCGACCCGCGACGGTCCACGCGTACTTCAGCCTCGAACTTATCTCCCACGCGCTCCCGCAGCCGGCCCCTCCGGTGGTCGCCGACGCCCGCCGTGAATCGTGGCACGTCTATACCCGGGAGAAGGGATTGCGGCGTCTTCCCGTTGCGGAGCTGCCCGGATCATGCGTCATGCCGCGAGGCTTCCGCCACTGGTCCACGCCACCGGCCCACGCGACGCTGGTTTCGTACGACCTGCAGGAACTTCTGCCGCGCGTGTGGAACGTCCCGATCCTGTTCCCCTCCGCCGAGCCCGATGCGTTTCTGCATGAAGAGCCCGGTTACGTCACTTGGACTCCCCGGATACACCGCGCACCCCCACCCGGTCCTCGCGCCCTTTTCAAACGGGACACCCCGTAGGCCGGGACTGTCCGACGATTCCCTCGGACGCCTGCGTCACGTTACACGATTCCCACCGTCATCCTGCCGATGCCGCAACGATCGCTCCTCGGCCTGTTCACCGCCTTTGTGCTGGCCGGCGTGGCGTTGGACGCCCGGGAGATCGTGGTGGCGGCGGACGGCTCCGGGGATTTCCAGTCGGTGCAGGCGGCGATCGACGCCTCTCCCGTTCGGTCCTCGCAACGCACCGTGATTCTGATCCGCCGCGGCGCCTACCGCGAGTTGGTGACCGTGCCGCCGGAGAAAACGAACCTCACGTTGCGCGGGGAGGATCGCACCGGCGTCGTGATCGCGGCGGAAAACAACGCCCGGCTCAATCCGCGCCGCCGCGAGCTTTTCTCGGCGCTCGGGGACGGGTTGCGGCTCGAGACGCTCACGCTGCACAACACCACCCCCAAGGGCGGCACGCAGGCCGAGGCGCTCCGGGTGAACGCCGATCGTGTCGTGCTGGATCGCTGCGACTTCCGCAGCTTCCAGGACACCCTGCGGCTCGACGGGCGCGTCCACGTGCGCGACTGCCGAGTGGAGGGCGACGTCGACTTCGTGTGGGGCGCCGGAACCGTTTGGTTTGAACGCTGCCACTTCCACGCGCTGAACAACGGCTACCTCGTGCAGTCGCGCAACGGCGCGGATCGCGAAGGATATGTGTTCGTCGATTGCCGCGTCGACACCGCGCCGCACGTGGAGCGCTTCGTGCTCGCGCGCATCGACCCCGGCCGTTTCCCGCACAGCCACGTGGCCTTTATCCGTTGCACGCTCGGCCCCGGCGTCTCCCCCGGCGGCTGGATATTCGATGGCCCCGGCGCAAACGCGCCGAAGGACCGAATCCGCTTCTGGGAACACGGCTCCGTCGATCCCGCGGGCCAGCCATTGGATGTCTCGCGTCGCGTCGCCGGATCCCGTCAGCTGAACCCAGAAGAGGCCGCCACACACGCGAACCTCGTCCGGTTTTTCGCAGGCCCCGAATCCTGGAATCCCCTTTCGCCATGAAGCTCTGTCACCTTCTCGCCGCCTTCGTTCTTCTCCCGTTTGTTGCCGGAGCTGCCACGTCGCTTCCCGCCTTTCCGGGCGCCGAAGGCGCCGGATCCACCACGCCCGGCGGGCGGGGTGGCCGAGTGCTGCTCGTGACGACGCTCGCCGATTCAGGTCCGGGCAGTTTCCGCGCGGCGTGCGAGGCCGAGGGCCCGCGCATCGTCGTCTTCCGCGTCGCAGGGACGATCGCGTTGCGTTCGCCGATCAACGTGCGGAACCCCTACCTCACCATCGCCGGCCAGAGCGCGCCGGGCGACGGAGTTTGCCTGCGCGACAACACGTTCGGGATCTCGACCCACGACGTGGTCGTGCGCTTTCTCCGCAGCCGCCTCGGCGACGTGTCGAACCGCGAGTCCGATTGCATCGACCTCAACAACGGCGCCCGCAATTGCATCCTCGATCATTGCTCCGCGACGTGGTCGGTCGACGAGTGCCTCTCGACCTCGGGGGTGAACGCCGACTGCACGATCCAGTGGTGCCTGATCGGCGAATCGTTGAACCGCAGCAAACACGCCAAGGGCGCCCACGGATACGGCTCCCTGGCCCGCGCCAACGGCCCGATGTCGTGGCACCACAATCTCTGGATCCACAACGACGCGCGGAACCCGCGCCTCGGTGACAATTACGGTCGCGACGGCCGGAACCCTACCTTCGACGTGCGCAACAACGTCATGTACGGTTTCGGCGGCACCGCGTCCGGCCTTACGCAGGGCAAGTTCACCGCGAACTACATCGGCAATTACCTGCGCCCCGGCCCGGGCAGCCGCGCCAAGAACCCGATCACGGTCGGCACCCCGTCGGAACTCGTCTTCCATCTCGCGGGCAACCTCTGGGAACCCGAACCTGCGCTGCCGGAGGAGAAATTCTTCAGCCTGCTGGAGTCCGAAGGGCGCCGGCAGGTAACTCTGTCCGAAAAACCTTTTCCCATGCCTCCAGTGACGACGGTCTCAGCCCGCGAGGCCTACGAACTTGTGCTGGCGAACGTGGGTGCTTCACGTCCGGTCCGAGACGCCGTCGACTCGCGGCTTATCCGCCAGGTGCGCGATCGCACCGGCGGGCTCATCAATTCCCAGACCGAGGTGGGCGGCTGGCCCGATTTGAAACCCGGACCGCTTCCCGTGGATTCCGACGCCGATGGCATCGCCGACGCCTGGGAACTGGCCCGCGGCCTGAATCCCAAGGACGCCCGCGACAACACCCGCGTGCTCGCCAGCGGCTATACCGCGATCGAGGAGTACTTGAACGAACTCGCCCGCCCGGCGCTCTGACCACCCTGGCGAGGTTTGGACCCGACTTTTGCCTCCCCTCGCGACTGTTCCGCGAGTTGGCGGAAACGAGACTCCGGAGCCGCCGGGCGAACCGCGGTTTAGGCTCGCCTCTCTCCGGGACAGCCCTTGGCCGGCGCGGCTTCAGCATCGTCCGCGGCGTGTACGCCCGCGTAGGCCTCGGCGCAGGTGGGCGGCACCGGCTACCAACGATTCCCGTTCCTCCGTGTCGATTCCTGTGCGTCCGTGGGTGTCTCTCGCGGGGCCTTTCGAAAGTCTTCCTGAATCACGTTACGGATGCGGCGAAGGCGCGCCGGGACACGCGCGCTCAGACCTTCCAGCCGCTCCGCGCCGAGACTTCGACGAGCCGGTTGAGGCTTGCGTCGTTGGTGACGCGCCCGGTCTGGCCGTCCCACTCGATGCGTTTCCCGGTTCGCATTGCGAGCACGCCGAGCAGCACCATTTCCGAGAGTGGCACCGAGTACTCGAAGTTGGAACCGGGCTTCGGGCCGGAGCCCGCGATCGCGTCGAGCCACTCCTTCATCGGCCCGCCCACCACGCGAGGAATCGACGCTGCGGGGCGGTTTTTACGGAACTCGTCCATGACCTCAGTCGGCAGCAAACGCGGACTGTCGGGCCGACCGCCGGGAGCGAAGAGCGTATGCCGGCTGCCGAGCATGGCCATGCCGCGATTGGGGAAGCCCGACTTCTTCGCGTCGTCCTTCCAGCCCGCGAGCGGTTCCGGCCGGCGCGAGGCGCCTTCGAGCCATTTCAGCGTCACCGGCGGACGTGAGCCGCGCGCCGGGAAACGCCAGGTTATCTCCGCCCATTCCGGCGATATCTCGGGATTCACCGCGCTGACCTGCGCCTCGACCGTCGTCGGAGCGCCAAGTTCGAGCGCCCAGAACGGCGCGTCGAGCGTGTGGCAGGCCCAGTCCCCGAGCATGCCGTTGCCGAAGCGCCACCACCCGCGCCAGCGTCGAGGCACAACGCTCGAATGGTAAGGCATCGGCTCCGACGGCCCGCACCACAGGTCCCAGTCCAAGGTCGCCGGCACCGGTTCCGCGGGCAGCGGCAGCCCCTCGGGTCGGATGAAATAATTGCGGTCAAACGTCGGTGACCACGAAACCACCTCGCGCACGTCGCCGATCACTCCGGCCTCAACCCACTCCTTCATGAGCCGGATGCCCTCGGTGGCGCGCCCTTGGTTGCCCATCTGGGTGATGACGCCCTTGCGTCGCGCCGCCTCCCGCAGCGCCCTCGCCTCACCCACCGTGTGCGTGAGCGGCTTTTCGACGTAGACGTGCTTTCCTCGCTGCACCGCCATCATCGCCGCCGGGTAGTGGTGGTGATCCGGCGTCGACACGGTGACCGCGTCGATCCGGTCGGCCATCTTCGCGTACATCTCGCGGTAGTCGGTGAAAACGGGGACGGATTTCAGCGCCGGCGAGCTCAACTCGGCGGATTTCTTCAATGCGGCGGCCTTCTGGAAAGTCGCCTCCACCTGCTCTCGGTCAACGTCGGCCACCGCGACAATATTCACCCGCGGATCCTTCAAAAGCTCGGACACGGCGTACCAGCCGCGTCCCCCGATGCCCACGCACGCGACGTTCAATCGGGCGTTGGGCGCCTGGCCGGCCCGCGCGATGTTGAAACGCGGCAGCGCGGAAACCGCGGCGGCCGCGGCAGCGGTGCCGAGAAACTGACGACGGCTGAGTGAAGGAGCTGAGGGTAACGGGGTCATGGAAAAACTCAGACAAGTCTCGCGCCGCACGTCGAGCGGTTGTCACATCCACCCCAGGGTGTCAGCCTGTTACCTGTTAGTCTGGACAAGAGACCCCCGTAGGAGGTCGCTCACAGGTAACAGGCGGGCTCCATGGAATGCCGCCATGGCGTTCGAATGTGAACTCACGTTTTACTATGACTGGAATCCTGCGAATCGGATCTGCTTTACCGCTCGCGCTGGTGTGCGCGATTTGCCCGCCTCGGCTGGCGGCACAGGCGCAGGCAGGAGATCTGGAGACCCTGCTTACCGGCGTGGCGGAAGTCGGCGCGCCCGGCACGCCCGGTTCGCTTTGCGTGTTCGGCGACCAGGCGTTTCCGCTCGTGGCAGGCAGCGTCTCAGGTGCCCATGAGCCGGTGGTGGCGGTCGCGCGACTGGGTAGTGGGAGGATGGCGGCCTTCGGCCACGATAGCTACCTGACGGCTGATGCGCTGACGGTGGCCGATACGCAGCGGCTCATGAGCAACCTGCTTGGCTGGCTATCAGCCGGCCGGCCAGGGCCGAAGATTGGTGTGGTTGGAATCAATGGCCTCGCGACGGCCCTGCGCGGAGCCGGTTTCAACGCGGCAGACACTACGCTGGCCTCGGTGTCGAGCCATGACGTGGTGATACCCAGCTTGGCGGTGGCAAGGACACGAGCAGAGATCGACGGATTGCTCACCTACGTGCGTGGCGGTGGAGCGGTGATGGGCGCAATGACGGGCTGGGGCTGGGCACAGATCAACTCCACCCGCAGCCTCCGGGAGGACTTTGCCGGCAATTGGCTTTTCGGGCCCGCCGGCATCGTGTGGGCATCCTCATACCTATCCCGCACCTCGACGCGGGGTTTTCTGGTAAGCCGACCACCCGCGGAATTTCTCCATGCAGGCAGGGCCCTAGATGCGGTAGCGGCAGGACGGACGCTGACGACGACGGAGCGGACCCAGGTCGCTGCCGTATTGACGGTGGCGATTCATGACTTGCCGGCGGCCGATCCAGTGCTGCGTCCGCGGTTGACGGCGGCACTGCAGACTCCGGGCATCGTGAAGAATCCAACACCGCGCACCCCGGTGAATTCGGAGAACGTGCTCGGGCGCCTTGCGGTGGCACAGGAGTTCGAAGAGATCGGCCGGCTCCTGCCCGTAGCAGTCGCGCCGCATCCGAGCGCAGCGACATTCCCCGGGCCCGTACCGGCGTCGGCACCGCGGGAGACTCGCAGCGTGCTGATCCGGACCAGCCGCCCGCGCTGGCACAGCACGGGACTGTATGCACCGCCGGGAGAACTCATCACGGTGCGCATTCCAACTACGGTC
The DNA here is from genome assembly GCA_030832235.1 of Verrucomicrobiota bacterium. Classification (GTDB taxonomy): domain Bacteria; phylum Verrucomicrobiota; class Verrucomicrobiia; order Opitutales; family Opitutaceae; genus ER46. The sequence goes on along the minus strand of JAURJO010000197.1, from coordinate 1,172 downwards.
GCAGGCAAAGGGCTGGCCGTCCGCATCGGAGCCCACACCGACCGGCTTTGGGGGTTAACGTCGTGGACCCGATTCCCTGAAATCTCCTTCAACCAGACACTCGCCGCGGCTGAAACCCGGGTGGCGAATGCATTCGGCGGGCTGATTTACATTGAGGTCCCGGCGGGAACAAACGTCGCCGACTTCGCGGCGGAAATATCGGGCGGCATTGCGGCGCCGCGCTTCGTAAAGGGCGAGACAGCACTCCAGGTATGGCGGGACACCCTGCGCTCGGCACAGGCTCCTTGGGGTGAGATCGAGGGCACCTCGCTGATTGTGACTACCCAGAGTGCATCGCTGCTTGCACTGGATGACCCTCTGGCGGTTGCGGCGGTTTGGGACCGGGTGATGGACGCGACAGCGGACCTCGCGACAATTCCGCGCGCACGCTCCTCGCCGGAGCGCTTCGTGTGCGACCAGCAAATTTCGGCCGGTTACATGCACTCGGGATATCCGCTGATGAGTGGTCTCGACGTCAGCAAGCTGCTCGTTGATGCGCCGTTTATCGGCAGTCCATTCAGCCTGTCGCAGGGACAAAACTGGGGATTCTTCCATGAAATCGGACACAACCACCAGAACGCTGACTGGACTTTTTCCGGCACAACAGAGGTCACGGTAAATCTCTTCACGCTATATTCCTTCGAGCAGGTCTGCGGCATGCCGGTGGCGCAGAACCCTCGCGGATCGCTGGCGTTCCGTCAGGAACAGATGAAACGCTACGATTTCTCGAAGCCGAGCTTCGAGCAGTGGCAATCAGATGCGTTCCTCGCGTTGGTGATGTACCAGCAGCTGCAGCAGGGCTTCGGCTGGGAAGCTTACCGTTCGGTTTTCGCCGAATATCTGGCGCTATCAGCGGCGGCGCGGCCGCGCACGGACGAGCAGAAACGAGACCAGTGGTTGATCCGCTTTTCCCGCACCGTGAATCGTAACCTCGGGCCCTTTTTCCAAACCTGGGGCATCCCGACCACCGCGGCCGCCCGCGCTTCCATCGAGGACCTTCCCTGGTGGATGCCGGCGGAATTATCCGCCCTCGCGCCAGCGGGATTGCCGCGCATCGCGAATGGGTCCGAGCGGCTCACCGTCGCCGCCGGCGCGGATGCCGAGCTCACTCTTAACTCCGGAGCGCCCGCCGG
>JAURJO010000196.1 GCA_030832235.1 Verrucomicrobiota bacterium | reverse complement strand
CCTCGCCGGTGGCGGGATTGCGCACCGGCGCGTCCGTGCCGGTCGTGATGAAGGCGCCGTTGAGGTAGAGGGAGTGGACTTTCATGGGGATGCGGAATGATCGACCCGGGGCGTCACGGCGCGAGCAGGTATTTGACGCCCATCACGAGGAAGAAAGCGGCCGCGAGCGTCTTCAGCGCCGCGCCCGGCATCCGCCGCAGGAGCCGCGCGCCGACGGCGATGCCCACCAGAACGGGTACCACCGCCGCGGCGAGCACGGGCCAGAGTTCCGCCGGCATCAGTCCCGCGCCCCCCATGAACGCCACGCGCACGATCGCGCTCGCGCCGAAGACGACCTGCAGCGCCGCCACCGTCTCCTCCTTGCCCCAGGGCTGGGAGTACATGTACGCGATCACGGGCGGACCGCCGGCGTTGAACGCTCCGCCCAGCGCGCCACTGGCGAGACCGACGGGCCACGCGGACCACGCGGGGAAACGCGGCCGCCACCAGCGCGCCAGCGCCAGTTCGGAGACCGCAAACGCGATCATCCACGCGCCGAGCACCACGAGCAGCCAGCGGGCCTCCCAGCGCACCAGCGCCCACACTCCGAGCGGCACGCCCAGCGCCGAGGCGAATGCCATGGGTGCGATGCGACGCCAGGCAAGATGGCGCCACGCGGTGAGCAAGGTCGCCACGCACACGAGCAGGTTGAGCACCGCCACCAGCGGCACCGCATCCTTGAAGTCCATGCACAGCGGCAGGAGCGCCATTGAAACCAGCCCGAAGCCGAATCCGGTAAGCCCTTGGGCGAAACCCGCGAAGGCCAGGATCGCGACGATGACGGCGGTCGACATCGCGCGTCAGGTCCCGTCGCGGGTCGATCCCGCCTCCATTCGCGCGCACACGTGCAAGGACATCCAGCAACCCTAACCTCCCGCGGGAAAATCCGGTCAATTCGATTCACCCCGGGACGGGTCGTGCGGCCGCATCGCGCCTTGCGTCGTCGCGACCCGGTTCCAGCCTCGCGGGACGCCGGCCCGGCCCAGCCGCCGTCACTCCCCCATGAGACTTCCGCCCCGTCCCCTCGCGGCGCTGGCCGCCGTCGTCGCCGCGCAGGCGCTGGCGGCACCGGCCGGCCGGCCCGACATCCTGATCCTGATGCCCGACCAGTTCCGCGGGGACGCTATGTCGGGCGTCGGTCATCCCGCGGTGCGCACGCCCAACCTCGACGCCCTCGCCGCCGCGGGGACGCTGTTCCGCCGGGCGTATTCGACGGTGCCGTCGTGCATCCCGGCGCGTTTCGCCCTCCTCACCGGGCAGGAGCCGCAGACGAGCGGCGTCGTGGGCTACGCCGCCCGCAAGATCACCGTTCCCACCTTGCCGGCGACGCTCGCCGCGGCCGGCTACGCGACCGCGTTCGTCGGGCGTAACATGCACCAGTCGCCCGAAAGCGGCGACCTCGGGTACCAACGGCTGGTCTTCGCCTCAACCTACCTCGCCGACGACGACTACGACCTGGAGCTGAAGCGCTCTTTGCCGCAGAGCGGCGGTATCCGCGGGATCGTCGCCACGCTGCGGCTGGACAACAACCGCTGGCCCGCCGCGCCTTGGCCGCACCCGGAGGAGCTGCACCCGACGGCCTGGATCGTGCGTCGTTCCCGCGAGGCGGTCGCCGCAACGCCCGCCGACCGGCCGCTGTTCCTCACCACCTCGTTCTACGCGCCGCATCCGCCGCTGTTCCCGCCCGCACGATTGTTTGAGCGCCACCTCGCCGGTCGCCTACCACCCGTGGCGATGGGCGGCTGGGTCGACCGCTCCCAGCTGCGGCCTGAGGGCGACAAGACGGGGGCGCGGATCCTGCTGGCGGGTGAGACACTCCGCCGCGCGCAGGCCGGCTACTTCGGCCTGATCGAACACCTCGACGAGCAGATCGGTCCGCTGGTCGAGGACTTCCGCACCCGCGCTGAACGCGCCGGCCGCGGCTGGGTCGTGCTCGTCACCTCCGATCACGGCGAGATGCTCGGCGACCACGGCTATTTCCGGAAATGCGAGCCCTACGAGGGCTCGGGCAACATCCCGTTCATCGTCGCCTCGTCGCCCGGACTCGGCCTGCGCCGTGGGGCGGTCTCGCGCCAGCCGGTCGGCCTCGAGGACGTCATGCCCACCCTGCTCGAGCTCGCGGGCGCACCGCGGCCCGACTCGGTCGACGGCCGCAGCTTGGTGCCCGCGTTGCGCGACCCCGCCGCGGTGGTGCGCGACTGGCTGCATTACGAGCACGCTCCGACCTACGGGGCAGCGCAGGCCTTCCACGCCCTCACCGACGGCCGCCGCAAGTTCATCTGGCGGCCCCAGGACGGCCGCGAGCAGCTGTTCGATCTCGAGGCGGATCCGCGGGAGGAACGCGACCTTGCCGCCGACCCCACCGCCGCGGCCTCGCTCGCGGAATGGCGCGCCCGCCTCGTGCGCCGCCTCGCGGGACGTCCCGAGGGATTCTCCGACGGCGCCCGCCTCATCCCTGGCCGGCCGTACCGCGCCCTCCAAGCCCGCTGAACCTCCCGCCATGACCAAACGCCTGCTGCTCCTCGCGGCCCTCTCCGTCGGCGTCCACGCCGCCGCGCCGGCCGAACGGCCCAACATCCTCCTGATCGTTTCCGACGATCAGGGCTACGCCGACGCCGGCTTCCAAGGGGCGAAGGATCTCGCGACGCCGCACCTCGACCGTCTCGCCGCCTCGGGCCTCCGCTTCACCAACGGCTACGTCACGCACCCGTTCTGCAGCCCGACGCGCGCGGCGCTCATGACCGGCCGCTACCAGCAGCGCTTCGGCCACGAGCGGAATCCGTTTTACGATCCGGCCGACGCGCGCGAAGGCCTGCCGCTTACGGAGAAATTGCTGCCCGAGCACATGCGGGCCGCCGGTTACGCCACGGGCTGGATCGGCAAGTGGCACCTCGGCGCCGCCCCCGCCTTCCGGCCGGAACGCCGGGGTTTCGCGGAGACCTATGGATTTATCGGTGGTGGCCACCGCTTTCGCGATTGGACCGAGAACCTCGCCGTCGAGTACCAGGTGCCGGTTGAGCGCGACGGCCGGAGAGATCCGATTCCCGCGCACCTCACGCCGGCCTTCGGCGCCGCGGCCGCCACGTTCATTCGCCGGCACGCCGCCGAGCCGTGGTTCCTGTATCTCGCCTTCAATGCCCCGCACATGCCCCACGAGCCGACCGACGAGCGGCTCGCGCGCTTCGCGTCCATCGCCGATCCCGTCCGGCGCAAGTACGCCGCGCAGCTCAGCCTGATGGACGACGCGATCGGCGACGCCCTCGGGGCTTTGCGCGAGACGGGGCAGGCTGGGCGCACACTGGTGTTTTTCTTCAGCGATAACGGCGGCCCGATCTCGGTGAACGGCTCGCGCAACACTCCTTTGCGCGGCGCGAAGGGCAATGTGTACGAGGGCGGCGTGCGCGTGCCTTTCCTTGTCTCCTGGCCGGACCGGGTGCCGGCGGGCCGTTCGGACGACCGTCCGGTGAGCTCCATTGATGTTTTCGCGACGGCGCTGGCCGCCGCGGGGGCGCCAATGCCGACAGACCGGAAGTACGACAGCGTGAACCTGCTGCCCTACCTCGAGGGCCGTGACACCGGCGCGCCGCATGAGCGGCTGTTCTGGCGCAACGCCGCGCTGCTCGCGGTACGCGAGGGGAATTGGAAACTGGTGCGCGGCGCGGGGCCCGCGGATGAACTCTACGACCTCGCGGCCGACGTCAGCGAGACGCGCGACCTCGCCGCGGCACGTCCCGAGGTGCGCGCCCGACTGGCCGCCGCGCTCGACGCGTGGAACGTCGAGTTGGTCGACCCGGTGTTCCCCGGCGCCGGCGGCCGTCCCGCTAACTCGAAGAAGAGCGCCGCGAAGAAACAGCCCTGAACCCGGAGGCGGTATGAATACCCCGAATTCCGCCGGCGCTCTCAACCACAGACGGACACGGATAAACACGGATTTCCGGAGCTCGGTTCCGCGGCGCTTGGCCGCGGTTGCCGATCGCCGCGCAGGAATGGACGAAGGGGGTGTCATCGTCGTGAACGGCGCCGTGCATCCGTGTGAATCCGCGTTTATCCGTCGTTTGCTCCTGAGCGGATCCGGGCGGCTGCTCGTTGCCCTGCTCGTCCTCGCGGTTTTGGCCTCTCCGGTGCACGCCGCCGCCGGCCGGCCGAATGTCTTGCTGTTCCTCGTCGACGACATGGGTTGGCGCGACTGCGGCGCCTACGGATCGACGTATTACGCCACGCCGAACATCGACCGTTTCGCGACGCGGGCGATGCGGTTCACCGACGCCTACGCGCAACCCCTGTGCTCGCCGACCCGGGCGAGCCTGCTCACCGGCAAATACTCCGCGCGGCACGGCATCACCTCCGCCACGGGCCACCAGCCGCCGCAGCCGCCGGGGCATGCGCTGCGCCCTGCGATCGCCCCGGCCAATCGCCCGCTGCTCGCGCCCGAGAGCAAGAACTACCTTGAACCTTCTGAACGCACGCTGGCGGAGACCCTGCGCGACGCCGGCTACCGCACGGGGCATTTCGGCAAATGGCACCTCGGGCTGACCGAGCCTCATTGGCCCGAGCAGCAGGGCTTCGATGTCGCGTGGCATTGCCACCCTGACCCCGGACCGCCGGGCGGTTACTTCTCGCCCTACGGGGTGTCACCCTCCGGCTCCCCGCGCGGGCAAGGGCGCGTCGGCACGATCACCGACGGTCCGCCCGGCGAGTACATCGTCGACCGTCTCACCGACGAGGCGGTCCGGTTCATCGAGGCCAACCGCGAGCGCCCGTTCTTCGTCAACGTCTGGCAATACGGCGTGCACGGACCGTGGGGCCACAAGGAGGAGTACACGCGCGAGTTCGCGGGCCGGAAGGATCCCTCGGGCCGGCAGGGCAATCCGATCATGGCGTCGATGCTGCGCAGCGTCGACGAGAGCTTCGGCCGGCTGCTCGCGACGCTCGAGCGCCTCGGCCTCGCGGAGAACACGATCGTGATCTTCAACTCCGACAACGGCGGCAATGTGCACAGCAACGTGCCCGACACCGCCAAGACGGCGAAGGCCGAGAAGGCGAAGGGCGGCGCGCTCGCGGCGTGGCGACGCTGGGCGGGCGACCTGCCGCCGACGAACAACGCGCCGCTGCGCGACGGCAAGGGCACGCTCTACGAGGGCGGCGTGCGCGTCCCGCTGATGTGGGGCTGGGCCGGTCGTATCCGTCCGGGCGCGACGAGCGGCGCGGTCGTGGGGCACATCGACCTTTACCCGACGCTCCTTGATTTGCTCGGCCTGCCGGCGCCCGCGAGCCAGCTCATGGACGGCCGCAGCTACGCGGGGGTTCTGACATCCTCGGCGCCGTTCACGCGCGAGGCCTTCTTCAATTATTTCCCGCATGGCCGCAACGGCGGCGGGGTGTGGGTGCGCGCCGGTGACTGGAAGCTGATCCGATGGTTCGAGCCCGGAGCCCCGCGCGAGCTTTACGACCTGCGCGAAGACCTCGGTGAAACCACCAACCTCGCGGCCGCCCAGCCGGGGCGCGTGCGGGAACTCGACGCGCGGATCGACGCGTTCCTGCGTGACACCGGGGCGGCTTTTCCGATCCCCAATCCGGCATTCGGCTCCGAGGGGTCTTCGGTGGCGCGCAAATCCGCCGCGTTGCCGGCGGAGTCCGCGGCCTTGCGCGGCTGGGTGCCGAAGGCCGCGCGCGTCGGCGCGGGGGACGGCTCGATCATGGTGGAGGCCGATGGGCGCAACCCGTTCCTCGCCGTCACACGCCTCGAGCTCAAGGGGCCGGTGACGCTTCGGATGCGGGTCCGCTCCGCCGGCGGACCGGCGCGCACGCAATGGCGCACGACAACCCAGGAGGCGTTCCCGTCCGGCGGCCAGACCACGGAGTTCACGTTGCCGTCCGGCGGCTGGTCCGAGGTCACAGCGACGCTTCCGGTCGAAGGTGCGCTGCAGCACTTGCGGCTCTACGTGCCCGCCGCGCGCGGTGGCGTGGAGATCGACTGGATCGAACTCGCGCCCGCCTCCGGCGCCGCGCGCCGTTGGGATTTCTGAGACGCGCGGCAGGTGCCGTCGTATTCACGGGGCGCACGCGGGACCTTGAGGTGTCATGGCGAAGCCGATCTTCGCGGACGCTTGTTTTTCCGGATTGCTCCGTCACGGCCGCGACGGGTGCACGGCTCCTTTTCCTGATGGCCGCTCTCGGCGCCATGGCCTCTCACCTCTGGCCCATCGCCTCTCGCCCGGCTCGCCCCGGTTTCACCGGTATTCGGCCAGCTCGAGGATCACGCCGTCGGGGTCGAGGAAGTAGAGCAGGGTCTTGTCGCCCGCGGCGAACTTCACGACGCCCGCGGGGACGCGCACCGGGTCACTGAAGAGCGTCACGCCCGCCGCCCGGAGCCGCCCGGCCATCGCGGCGATATCGTCGACGCGGAACGCGAGGTGGCGCAGGCCGTGGGTGTTGGCCCGCGAGTTCTCCGGGAGAATCGCGCCCGCCGGGGCCACGTACTGCAGCAACTCGATCCGCGGCCCGCCGCCGGGCGCCTCCACGAAGGCCACCAACCCGCGCACGCCACGCAGCCCGATGATCTCCTCGATCCAATCGCCTTCCATCACCACGTCGGCCGTTTTCCGGAAGCCGAGGACTCCGGTGTAGAAACGCACCGAGCGCTCGAGGTCGGACACGACGAGATTGATGTGGTCGATGCCGCGGATCACGGGCGCGGACCGTAGGGCCGCCGATGTGCGCCGCAAGGCGCTTCAATCCCTGAGCGGTGAGGCCGCGCCGGGAGGGATGCGGGAAAGCGAAGGGGGGGAGGGACCCCGAATTTCCGAAACGGACTTTGCCTCGTCGTCCGCCGGGCCTTCGGAGGATGGCTACGGAATTCACGGAAAAAGCGGAAGTTTCAGACGCTTGCTGCCCGTGGGTTTGGTGTAGCCGCGGCCGCCCGCCGCGGATCATGCAGCGCGCTCGACGGCCGACTAGTCCTCCCTCCATGCCCTCCGTAGGCCCGGCGAAGGAGGAAGGCTCAACGGAGGAGGAAGGCGGTTCTGAAGGTAGCGAACTTGCACCGCTGATTTCCTTGCACGGCTCCGTCGTAACCCAAGCGGAGCCGCGTGAGAGTTCAGAGGGCGCAGGGCCCCAATCCGGGTTTACGGGGTCCGATCCATGGGCCCGGCCAGGGCCTTACGTCACGTATTACGTGACGAATCCGCGGCGGGCGGCCGCGGCTACATTGCACGTGTTTCTAAATCAAAAGTGACGCGGCTTTTGTGGGCGAAAGTCTGACGGTGTAGCGGCGGCCACATCGCCTGATTTTCCCGATGCGATGGGGATGGATGAGTTCGCTCTTCGCCGAAGCCCTGAGTTCCTGATTTCCGGACTCGCTCCCGGCTCTGTTACCTCCGTTTGCTCCTGTGGTCCGGCTTGGGGCGTTAGGTATTACCACGCAATGGCTGGTCGCGGCGCATCCAACGCCCGGCGTCACGTTCCGGCTTTCCCTTCTTAGCGGGCTGCCTCATTTCCTGCGGGATGTCCCCCCTCGCCGACGCCTACTACACGAAGACGCTCGAGATGCTCGCCCTCGCCCGCGAGCGCAACGCCGCCACCATTTCGCGCCTCGCGCCGATTCTCGGCGCCAGCATCGCCAGCGGTGGCATGGTCCACACTTTCGGCTCCGGTCATAGCGATATCATCGCCCGTGAGATTGTCGGCCGTGCCGGTGGCCTCGTTTGCATCGGTTCCATCCCGGATCCAACGGCGGGCTTTATCGAGAACCTCGTCGGTTACGGCACGACACTCGCTGAGCGCTACGACCGCCAGTACGGCCTGCGGGCCGGCGAGGTCGTCATCGTCATTTCCAACTCCGGGAAAAACTCCTCTCCCCTCGAGGTCGCGCACTACGCCAAGGGCAAGGGCTGCGTCGTCGTCGGGCTCTGCTCCGTCGCGATGTCGACCACCGCGCGCACCGTCCACCCCGCGGGCCGTAATCTCCACGCCGTGGCCGACCACGTGGTCGACAACGGCGGCGTGCCCGGAGACGCGATCATGGCGGTCAACTCGACCATCTCGAGCGGCCCGACCAGCACCTTCATTGGCTGCTCGCTCCTCAACT
>JAURJO010000195.1 GCA_030832235.1 Verrucomicrobiota bacterium | reverse complement strand
CCCACTTCGCCTGCAATTCCCGCACTTTTTCCGGCATCGTCGCCGCAAGATCGCGCGTCTCACCAAGGTCAGCGGCGAGGTTGTACAATTTCAGCGCACTGGGCGGCTGGTTGCGCGCGCCGGTGAGCGTGTCGGCATTGCCGTCGTAACGCACCAGCTTGAAGTCGCCGGCGCGGACCGCCATCTGCTGGCCGAACCGCCAGTAGAGCGCGTCGTGCGGCGCGCCTTTCTTGGTGCCGGTGAGGAATGGGAGGAGGTCCACGCCCTCGAGGCGACGTTCCGCCGCGGCGTCGATTCCCGCGGCGGTGAGCGCAGTGGCGGTCAGATCGAGTTGGATCACCGGCTGGTCATAGACGCCGGGCGTCAAACGCCCGGACCAGGCCACGATGAACGGCACGCGGATGCCGCCCTCGAGCGTGGTGCGTTTGGATCCGCGCAGGGGCGCGTTGCGGGAGGCATTGACGGTAACACCCGGCATCGTCGGGCCGCCGTTGTCGCTGATGAAGCAAACCAGGGTGTTCCGCTCCTGGCCGGTCTCGCGCAGCCGCCGCAGCACGAGGCCGATGTTGTCGTCCATCGCGGACATCATGGCGGCGTACGTCCGGCGCTTGGGGTCGGTGATGGCCGCGAACTTCGCAAGGCGCTCCTTGGTCGCATCCATCGGCGTGTGGACCGCATTGAAGGCGAGGTAGAGGAACCACGGCCGCTCGCGATTCCGCGCGATGAACGCCGCGGCCTCGCGGCCGAAGGCGTCGGTCGTGTAGTCGAGTTCCTTGATCTGCTCGGTGCCACGGAGCATCCCGGTCGTGTTGAAGTAGCTGTGGGCGCCGCCAAGGAAGCCGAAGAACTCGTCGAAGCCGCGGCGCTGGGGCTGGAGGTCGGCGCGTGAGCCGAGGTGCCACTTGCCGACGAGGGCGGTCGTGTAGCCGACGGACTTCAGGCGACTGGCGATCGTGGTTTCCGCGGGCGGCAGACCTGATTCGCCGCCGCCCGGATTGAACTCATGGCCGAAGCGGGTCTGGTAACGGCCCGTCAGCAGCCCGGCGCGCGTGGGCGAGCAGTACGGACCCGAGACGTAGCCGTTGGTGAAGCGCACGCCGGACACCGCGAGCGCGTCGAGGTTAGGCGTCGGAATGTCGCGGCAACCGTGGAAGCCGACGTCGGCGTAGCCCATGTCGTCGCCGACGATGAACAGGATGTTGGGCCGCACGGGGCTTGCGGCGACGAGAGCACCGGCGGTGAGGAAGGCGGCCGTGGCCGCGCGAAGGAACGGGGGTGTTCGCATGGGGAAAAGCGAGGGAGAAGGGTTAGCGTGGGAGCAGACGTCCGGTCGACGCCCAAAGATTCACGTTTCCACGCGACCCCGCGCGCAACGCGGGCCCGCCCCTTGCCTCCACCCCACCGCGCCACCACGCTCCCGGCAACCCCATGACCCCGCACTTCCCGTCCACCCGCCGCGCTTTCCTCGGAACATCGTTCCTCGCGGCCGCCACCCTCGCTCTGGAACGGCGCGTGACTGCCGCCGACGCCGCGCCGGAGCGCAAGCTCGGCATCGCCCTCTGCGGGCTGGGAAACTATGCGACCGGCCAGCTCGCGCCCGCGTTACGCCGCACGCGTCACTGCGAGTTGCGCGGAGTGATCACAGGCTCACCCGAAAAGGGCCGGAAGTGGGCACGGGACTTCGGCTTCCCTGAGAGCCACGTCTACTCCTACACCACGATGTCGCGCCTGATCGACAACCCGGCGATCGACATCGTCTATGTCGTCACCCCGAACTCACTGCATCCCGAGCACACGATCGCCGCGGCGTGGGCCGGCAAGCACGTGATCTGCGAGAAGCCGCTCGCGAATTCCGTATCCGAGTGCAACGCGATGCTCGCCGCCTGCCGCGCCAACCGTGTGAGGCTTTCGGTCGGCTACCGGCTGCAATTCGAGCCGCATTACCGCGAGCTGAAGCGGCTCGCCCGCGGCGGGGAGCTCGGAACTTTCAACAAACTCACCGGCGGGCTCGCGTTCACCATCAACCGCCGCGTGTGGCGCGTGGAAAAGGCTGTGGCCGGCGGCGGACCGCTGATGGACATCGGCATTTACTGCATCCAGGCTGCGTGCATGGCGGCCGACACCAGCGGCGCCAACCACGCTACGTTCGCGCCCGTCGCGGTGCAGGCCCGCGAGCATCCGAAGAAGCGCCCGGATTTCTTCCGCGACGTGGAGGAGGGCATCGACTGGCGCATGGAATTCGCCGGGGGCGTCACGGGGGAGTTCACCACGAGTTACAACGCCGGCATGGACCGGTTCCGCGCGGAGGCCGCCAAAGGCTGGATGGAATTCGCGCCGGCGTTCCAGTACGGCGACCTCCGGGTCAACACGAGTCGCGGGATCCCCGCCGTCGGCGAAATTCCTCCCAGCCAGCAGGCGGTGCAGATCGACGACTTCGCGCAGTGCGTGAAAGCGGGCCGCGAGTCGCCAGTTCCGGGTGAAATGGGCCGGCGCGATATGGTGATCATCGAGGCGATCTACCGCTCGGCCGCGGAGAACGGGCGCCGGATCGAGATCCGAGTCTGACGCGCAAGGTGCGCTAGGAGCGCGTTATTCAGTGCGCGAACCGCCGCCGCGAGACGCGGGCGCGACGGCCGATCAAACCGAGGAAACATCCGCGGAAAATTCGCGTCTAATGTCACCATGAGCACCCGTTTCTGCCGGTTCCACACCGTAGCCCCCGGAGTCGCGCTCCTGATCTTCTCCGCGGCGGGCACGTTCGCCGCCAATTCGATTCCCAATGCTCCCACCGTGCCGCCCGCTCCGGTGATGGAGCGCCCGCTTGACCCCGCGACGTCAGACGCGCCGGGCGAGCAGCCGTCCTCGCAGCATCACTGGGTGCCCGGACACTGGCGCTGGCTTGAAGGTGCCTACGTCTGGGAACCGGGCCGGTGGGACCTCCCTCCGCAGGCCAACGTCGTCTGGCACCAGTCCGAATGGCAACGCCAGTCCAACGGCTGGGTACTGAAGGAGGGCTACTGGGACGAGGCCCCACCCGCAGCCACCATCGTCACGGCTCCCGCGGCCGCTCCGGTACCGCAGGAAATCGTGATCACCACGCCGCCTCCGCCACTGCAACGCGAGATCATCGTCGAGCGGCCGTCACCGCTCCACGTGTGGATCGGCGGACACTGGGGCTGGCGTGCGGGAAAACACCTCTGGATCGGAGGACGCTGGTCGCTCGCGCCGCGCCCGAACGCGGTGTGGGTCGCCGCCCGCTGGGATTACCGGAACGGACGCTATCACTATGTCGAAGGCTACTGGCGCGACGCGGTCGTGGTCGCGACCGCTCCGGCTCCCGGTCCCACCACCGTGGTCGTGGCTCCCCCGCCGCAAGGCGGCCAGGTGGTGATCGTCAACGCCCCGCCACCGCCGCGCCGTGAAGTCGTCTATGCTCCGCCGGGACCCGGGTTTGTCTGGATCAGCGGCTACTGGGCCTGGCGCGGCGGCCGTCACGTCTGGATCGCCGGTCGTTACGAACGTCCGCCGCACGGCCACCGCCGCTGGGTCGAGCCGCGCTGGGAACGCCGCGGCGGCAATTACATCTTCATCGAAGGCCGCTGGGGAAAGTAACCTCTCAGCCCGCGTATCCTTAAGCCCCGCCCAAACGCGGGGCTTTTTTGTTCTCCGGGCGGTAACGCCACGCTCGATCCCGTCTGACTGCTCCTGTTGGCCGGCCTAGAACAAGAGGCAACCGAGGCTGCGGCGTGGAGTGACGGATGTGTGTTCGTCACTTCCTGGCCACCATCTCGACCTCCACCACTGCGTGACCTGTGCATTTTTGCGGCAAACCCAGCCCCTTGCCGCGCCAACGCACCTTCACGATCTTCTCCTTTTCCCTAGTTCGACTCCGCCGATTCGCTCCAGTCATTCGGATACGCCGTCCGCCTTCCGGTTTTTATCCGTACCATCAGCGAAATCCGCGATTAACAAGCGGCTCGATTCGGGAGTACCTTCGGCCGGCCGGCCCACGAAATGGTCCGCGGCTGGGAGCCGAGGCTACAGCACACCATGGCCTCTTCATCCGTGTCCCTTCGTGTTCATCCGTGGTTACGCACCCGCGGAGCGGGTCGGGAGCGCATTCCGGCATCACGGTTCCGGCAGAGGCGCGGGCCACCTCCGTTAGTGAACCCTCGAACCGTCTATCCGCGGCTACCCGTCACCGCCACCGCAGGGCGACGGCGGACTGCCTCGTACACGACCGCACCGGCGGCGATGATCACCAGGCCGCCGCAGGCCGCGAGGAAGTCGCCGCTGAATCCACTGAGCAGCCCGCAGGCGACATAGACGAGCATGAGCACCACCGGGAGCGGATAGAACGGCATCGAAAACGCACCCTGCGGACCAGAGAGGCCGCGGCGGCGCGCGATGACGGCGGCGCACGCCGCCAATCCGTAAAACGGCAGCAGGCCGAGCACCATGTACCGGGTGAGGCGCTCGAAGCCGCCGCCGGACGCGATGTACGTCATCACGAGACAACCATAGAGCGCGATGGCCACGACCGGGGTTTGCCAACGTGGGTGGATATGAGCGACCCGCTGAAAAAACGGCTCCTCCTCAGCCAGCGCGAACATCACACGCGGGTTGCAGAGCAGCGAGGCGAACACGGTGCTCGCCGCACTGCAGGCTACGAAAAGGGTGAGAAAACGGCCTGCTTCCTCACCGAGCATCCGACCCACCGCGGTCGCGGCCAACGCCGGCGTCGAGGCGATCTGGCCGAGGGGCAACGCGCGGAAAAATCCGGCGTTCACCGCCAGATAGACGGCGAGGATGATGCCCATGCCGAGCAGCGTCGCGCGCGGCAGGGTGCGGCGCGGCTCCTTCACCTCGCCCGCGACGAGCGAGAGCCCGTCCCAGCCGTCGTACGCGAACATCGTCGCCGTCAGGGCCAGCCCGAAGCCGACCCACGGCGATGCGACCTCGAGCGGCGCCATGGCCGCGGGCTCGACCGCGCGGCCGCCCGCGAGGCACAGCAGCACGACCGCACCAAGCACGCTCACCTTGAGAAAGCCGATACCGCCCACGATGCGGGCCACGATCCGGCTCGAACGCATGTTGAGCAGCGTGATGCCGCCGACCCAGGCGAGCGCCAGAAGCGTTTGTGCGTTTTCACGGATCCCGAAAATAGCCCCGAGGTTACGCACGCTCACCAGCATGATCGCCGCGGTCGCCACCGGCCCGAGGAGGATGACCGACCACGCGCAGAGGAAAGAAGTCCGCGGGCCGAAGGCCTCACGCAGGAAAACGGTCATGCCGCCGGAACGCGGCATGCGCGATGACAACTCCGCCATCACCAGCGCGCCGCACACCGCCACGACCGCACCGACCAGCCACACTAGATACGCGAGCCCCATCGAGCCGGTGTTGCGGACGACCACCGCCGGCGATTGCAGGATGCCCACGCCGATGACCCCGGTGACGAGCAGCAGTCCGCCGTTCCAAACCCCGACGTGGCGGGGCAATCGGCTGGGGTCGGCGGCCGGAACGGGGGCGGGCTCCATGGCGGCGCGACCGTGGCCGCCGCCTCCTGGCGCCACAAGAGGAATTCCCGCACGCGTTTTACCGTGAACTCACCACAGGTTGCGCTTCTCTCCGTCCGCGGGGCACGCCAGCCTGCGCACGTGAACTCTCCCGAATCCAACCCCTGTCTCCTGCGTCGCGCGCGCTGGAACCCGTACGCGGTCGGCACCGGCCTCGGACTTCTCTGCTGGACCGTTTTTTACTTCGTCGACAAGCCGCTCGGCGTGACCACCGCGCTCACCGGCCTAGCCGGCGCTTGCGCCAAGCCTTTCACGGGCGGCGACGTCATCGCGGCCAACGCGTACTTCAAGCAGCACGTCTTCAAATGGGACTACGGCATGCTGTTCCTCGTCGGTATCGCGCTTGGCGGTCTCCTGTCCGCGCTGCTCGCGCGCACCTGGCGCGTGGAGACCGTGCCGGAAGTGTGGCGTGAGCGCTTCGGCTCGTCGACGGCGCGCAGCCTCGGCGCGGCTTTCATCGGCGGCGTGCTGATCATGTTCGGCGCGCGGTTGGCCGACGGCTGCACCAGCGGCAACGGCATCAGCGGCAGCCTGCAGCTGGCGGTCGGCGGGTGGACCTTCTTCATCACCTTGTTCGCCTCGGGCATTGTCACCTGCCTCGTGCTCTTCGGCCGCGGCCGGAAGGAGGGCGGATCATGAACGCGCTGATTTCATTCGCCGCCGCCGTTCCGCCGATCGCCGGTCCATCCGCCGTTGTCGCGGCGGTGCTGCTCGGCACGGTATTCGGCTTCCTGCTCCACCGGGGAGGCGTGGCCTGCCACGCGGTGATCGTGAACCAGTTCCGGTTCCGTGACTTCACGGTGCTGAAGATCATGCTCACCGCGATCGTGGTCGGCGGCATCGGCGTGCTCGTGCTCAATTCCGCCGGACTCGCCAACTACCACATCAAGGCGGCCAACCTGCTCGGCATCGTTCTCGGCGGTGGTGTCTTCGGGATCGGCATGGTTGTGCTCGGTTATTGCCCCGGCACCGCGATCGCCGCTGCCGCGGGCGGCAGTGTGCATGCCGTCGTAGGCCTCGTCGGCGCCTTGGTTGGCGGCGTGCTCTACGCGTTCAGCTTTCCGTGGATCTCCGCGAAAATCCTTCCCGTCGGCGCGCTCGGCAAGGTGCGGTTGCCCGACGTCACCGGCGTGCCTGCTTGGATTTGGTTCGCCGGACTCGCCGTCGGCGCGGTCTTGCTGTTCCGGCTGATCGAACGCCACGAGCGTTCGTCATCGTCCTGAGCGTGCGTCATATCGCTCGCGGAATCGTTCACCCGGGAGTATGTTGCCGCGGGCGGGTTGCCCTCACTTTGTTGCATCGCCGATGAACCACGACCTGACCGATTTCCAGACCGACGTCATCGACCGCAGCCAGCGCGTGCCCGTGTTGGTTGATTTCTGGGCCGCTTGGTGCGGGCCGTGCAAGATGCTCGGCCCCGTCCTCGAAAAACTCGCCGCCGAGGCGGCCGGGAAATGGGAGTTGGTGAAGATCGACACCGAGGCGCATCCGGAGCTCGCGGAGCAATTCCAGATCCGCGGTATTCCCGACGTGCGGCTCTTCCACCACGGCACGGAAGTCGCCCGCTTCTCGGGTGCGCTGCCCGAGCCGCATCTGCGGCAATGGCTCGCCGAGAACCTTCCCACACCGAAGCGCGAGACCATGGCCCGCGCGCGGAGTTTCCTGCAGGCAGGCAAGGCGGCGGAAGCCGCGGCCTTGCTTTCACCACTCGCCGCGACCGACCCCGGCGATGACGAGCTGGCGGTACTCCTCGCGCGCGCGATGGTCTTTCAGGATCCGAAGGCCGCGGAACAGAGCGTCGCGCGTATTGGCGCGGGCAGCGCATGGTCGGGCGACGCCGAGAACGTCCGGGCCATCGCGGCCGCGTTCGCCGCACCCGCGTCGCTCAAAACCCAACCTCTCGGCGCCGACTACCTGTCCGCGATCGCCCACCTGCGACGCGGCGACTTCGACGCCGGGCTCGCCCGGCTCACCGAGCTGTTGCAGGAAAAGCCGGGCTTTGATGACGGCCGGGCCAAGGCGCTCTGCCTCGCCGTCTTCCGACATCTCGGAATGCGCCACGCCACGACGGAGAAGCATTTCCGGGCTTACAGCATGGCAGTGAACGCTTGAACCCGGTCCGGCGGGGAGAACCGCCCTGCCACGGTCCGGGAGAAAGGAAGTCCCATGATAGCGGAACTTCCCCCTCCGGCTTGGGCTGGTTTGATCTGGACCTGCGGACCGGAATGCCGACACGGGAGGACCTTGGCGGGAACCTACGGGGAATGGCTGTGGTGTGACGACCCCAAGGTCGGCGGATGCGTCGTGCGCGCGGGCCACGAGTGCGCATATTACAACCCGACCCCGAAGCCACCGCGCCGGCCGCCGCAAGCAGCTCCCCTAAATTGAATGGCTCCTCCCCGCATACCCCATCGCACCTCGGAACGCACAGTCCACGGGATCCTCCTCCTGAAACATTGAACGCCCTGACCCCATCCGCCCGCCCCTCCCTAAGGGGTCAGGGCGTTCAATGTTCAAAGCGCGAGAAATGTATGCGGCATCCGCGACGGCAAAGAGCAGTCCGCAACAGACGGTAAGGCCCGCCGATGGCGCTTTCTCCTCCGACAGCGAAGCCGACCTAATTATTTACTTAGCCCCTGAAGCCGAACGCTTTCCCAACTAGCTCCTCTTTCGTTCGAAGCCTAACGCTGAACCAAAAACGCATACCCGATTAGAAAATGCGCACCCGTAAGGGTCAGGGCGGGGTCAGGGCGTTCATTGTTTGAATTCGCCGGCCCGGGTCATCCGCGTGAACATTGAACGCCCTGACCCCTTAGGAGGCGGGGCGCGGGGATCAGCGTGTCGCGACGGCGGCGTCCGGCACGAGACGCGCGATGCGGCCGGGGGAGTTGATTGCGAGATAGAGGAATCCGTCAGGACCGGTGATGACGTCGCGCACGCGGCCGTAGCCTTTGAAGACGATCTCCTCGCGGACGACACGATGGCCGTCGGTCTCCAACCGCTTCAGCTGCTCGCCGCCGAGGCAGGCGACGAAAAGGTGATTTCGCCAACGCGGAAACTGGTTGCCCGTGTAGAACTCGATGCCGGAGGGAGCGACCGAGGGCGTCCATGCCACGATCGGTTGCCTAGTGCCCGCGGCCTCCCCAGCGAAGACCCGCCGACGCTCCGTGCCACGCGAAGTCAACGGCCAGCCGTAATTGGCGCCGGCGACAATCACGTTGATTTCATCGCCCCCGCTTGGTCCGTGTTCGCTCTCCCATAGGTCGCCCGTGACCGGGTGGAATTTGAGTCCCTGCGCGTGGCGATTACCGAGCGTCCAAACCGAGGGCCATGCGCCCGCGCGACGGGCGAACGGGTTGTCGGGCGGCACGCCGCCGTCGTCGAGCACACGATGGATTTTACCGAGCGGACTGGCCGGATCCTGGGCTGCGTCGGCCACGCCCCGATCGCCGAGCGTGAACAGGAGGCGGCCGTCGCGATCAAAGAGGAATCGCGCCCCGTAATGCGTCCATCCCGGCACGTAGCTTTCCGGCGGGCCGCGGAAGATCTCCCGCTG
>JAURJO010000194.1 GCA_030832235.1 Verrucomicrobiota bacterium | reverse complement strand
TCGATCAGGTAGGTTTTGAAATCCCAGTTCCAGCGCGCGTCGTAGGTCGCGATCACCTGCGTGTCCTCGGGCATCATGGTCCGCGGGCCGGACGCCGCCGTCTTGCCGCGGCCGCGGAGCTCGGCGGCGATGAGGTCGTCGAGGTGGTTGTTCTCGTTGAGCCGGCGCTCGACGTAGAAACGCTGGAAGCGGTCCAGATCGACCACCTGCCGACTGTTCACCGCGGAGCAGCCGGCGAAGAGGCCCGCCAGCAAGGCGAGCAAGGTGAGGCGCCGCAACAACACGAAGGTCACGGCGCGATCTGTCGCGCGGTCGCGCGGGTTGGCAAGCCCGGGCGTCGGGCGTCGCAACGCGGTCAGCGGTGCAGGTAAGACATCAGGAGATTCTCGAGGTACTCCTGGCGGCCGGAGCGGGGCTTGGGTTCGCCGAGTTGGTTGAGGACGAGTTTCTCGAGTTCGCGGAAGCTCGTGCGGCGCTTCTCGATCGCGCGGCCGTAGCCGGTGTCGTAGCTGGCGTAGCGTTCGCGTACAAAGGCCTCGAACTTGCCTTCGGCGAGGATCCGGCGGGCCAACTTGAAGGCCAGCGCGTACGCGTCCATGCCGCCGATGTGGGCATGGAAGAGGTCGGCGGGATCGATCGAGGTGCGGCGCAGCTTGGCGTCGAAGTTGAAGCCGCCCGAGCCGAGTCCACCCGCGCGCAGGATCGAGATCATCGCGAGGGTGAGCTCGCGGACGTCGGTGTTGAACTGGTCGGTGTCCCAACCGAGCAGGAGGTCGCCGGCGTTGGCGTCGATCGACCCGAGCATGCCGGCGGCCGCGGCCACCTCGATCTCGTGCTGGAAGGTGTGGCCGGCGAGCGTGGCGTGGTTGGTCTCGATGTTGAACTTGAAGTGGCGCTCCAGTCCGAACGTGCGCAGGAACGCAATGCCGCTGGCGACGTCGAAGTCGTACTGGTGCTTGGTGGGCTCCTTCGGCTTCGGCTCGATGAGAAACTGGCCCTTGAAGCCGATCGCCTTCGCGTGGTCCACCGCCAGATGCAGGAACGCCGCGAGGTGCTCCTGCTCGCGCTTCAGGTTCGTGTTGAGCAGCGTCTCGTAGCCCTCGCGGCCGCCCCAGAAAACGTAGTTCTCGCCGCCGAGGCGCTTCGTCACCTCCAGGGCCTTCTTCACCTGCGCCGCCGCGTAG
Source organism: Verrucomicrobiota bacterium (assembly GCA_030832235.1). Taxonomy (GTDB): domain Bacteria; phylum Verrucomicrobiota; class Verrucomicrobiia; order Opitutales; family Opitutaceae; genus ER46. Next base: position 5,109 of record JAURJO010000194.1, on the reverse strand, counting down.
GCGAACACGTGGGCGTCGGGGTTGGTGGCCGCGCCGCACATGTAGCGCGGGTTGGAGAAAAGGTTGGCCGTGCCCCAGAGGAGACGCACGCCCGTGGCCTTCTGCAGGGCCTGGGCGTGGTCGACCATCGCGTCGAGCAGGCGGTTCGACTCCCGCAGCGTGCGTCCCTCGGGCGCGATGTCGCGGTCGTGGAAGCAGTAGAACGGCGCGCGGATCTTCACGAAGAACTCGAAGGCGGCGTCCATGCGCGCCTTGGCGATCGAAAGCGGTTCGCGGCCGGTTTCCCACGGGCGGTTGATCGTGCCGGGGCCGAAGGGGTCGGAGCCGGTGCCGCGGAAAGCGTGCCAGTAGGCGATCGAGAAGCGCAGGTGCTCGGCCATGCTGCGGCCGTCGATCACCTCGTCGGGGTTGTAATGCCGGAAGGCGAGCGGGTTGTCAGTGCCCGGGCCCTCGTGGGCGATGACGGGGATGCGGGGGAAGCGGGCGGGGACGCGGCGGTTTTTCATGAATTTGAGAGGAGTGAGTCTAGCGGCACCGTCGACGGGACGGGTAAAAAAATTCCACATATTTCTTTTGAAAATTAACAACCCGAAAGGCTCGCTCCCGGCGATGCCACGCGCTTCCGACCGCCCGCCGCCCGCCGCCCGGATTTGTCGCGTGTTACGTGAAAAAGCCGGAGCCGGGGTGGCGCCGAGGGGTCGGCACGGCGGGCCGGGAAGGGGCGCGGGTGCGCGGGGAGGGGCGCGATGCGCAAGGTCGCGCTGCTGATCGAGACGTCCAACCGCTACGGGCGCGACCTGTTGTACGGGGTGCGCGACTGGATGCAGCAGGGCGAGCGCTGGGCGATCCGTTTCACCGAGCAGGCGCGACTGGCGCCGCTGCCGGGTTGGCTGCGGGGATGGGAGGGCGACGGTATCATCGCGCGCGTTGACTCCCCGCGCATCGCGGCGGCGCTCCGGCGCACCGGCCTACCCGTGGTCGACGTGAGCGCCGAGCGCGATGCCTCGGAATTTCCGCGCGTGAGTGTCGATAACGCAGCGGTCGCGTGGTTGGCGGCGGAGCACCTGGCGGCGCGGGGGTTCCGGAATTTCGCGTACTTCGGCGACGCGCAGTTCCTGTGGTCCCGCGAGCGCGGGAGGGAATTCCGCCGTCGCGCCGCCGAGTCCGGCCTTTCCTGCGCCGAGTTCGCCGTCCGGGCGCGTGGTGTCCGGGCCGGATCCGACGCGGAGATTCGCGCCATGGCCGACTGGCTGGCGGACCAACCGCGGCCGCTCGGGGTGTTCGTGTGTTACGACGGGCGCGCGCGGCATGTGCTCGAGGCCTGCCAGCTCCGCGGCTGGACGGTGCCGGACGAGATCGCGGTGCTGGGGGTGGATAACGACGAGGTGCTTTGCGAACTGTGCACGCCGCCGTTGAGCAGTGTGCAGCCCAACGCCCGCCGCACCGGGTTCGAGGCGGCGGAACTCCTTTCGCGGATGATGCGTGGCGAAAAACCCGGCCGGCAGACACGTCGGGTCGAGCCGGTGCGGGTCGTGGAGCGGCAGTCGACGGATGCGGTCGCGGTGGCCGATGCCAAAGTGGCGGCGGCGGTGCGGTTCATCCGTGAGCACGTCGGTGACGGCATCGACGTCGGCGACGTGCTGCGCGCCGTGCCGATGTCGCGCACCCTGCTAGAACGGAAGTTTCAGGCGGCGCTCGGTCGCTCACCGCACCGGGAGATCCTGCAGCAGCGGATTGCGCGGGCGCGCCATCTGCTCGCGGAGAGCGAGGTCTCGATCGCGGTGGTGGCGGAACTGGCCGGCTTCGGCGACGCGAGCTATCTCAGCGTCGTTTTCCGCCGCGAAACGGGCGAAAACCCGCGCTCCTACCGGATCCGGCAGCGGGTTTCGGCAGCGAGCCGCTCGACCGCATGATTTCCCGAACGCTTCGCCGAAAAGCAGAGGCTTCCGCTTGGACTCCAGGGTCCTGATCTCCGGATTCCACCGACCCTCCGCCAGCTATGTCTGCTCATGCGTCTTGGGCTTGGACCGCTCGGCATCTTGTTAGCCATGTTAGTTCCAAGCTTTCATTTTGAGACCAGTAGCGGCCCTGCAGACCTCGAGGGGAAATCACAACATCCACCAAGGCAGGGCCCGAATATTGGGGGCGAGCTCCATGGGCTGCGGACAGCGGCAAATCACGAAACCCTCGCGGGCCTTCGGTTTGTGCTCATCCAGAAAAATCCGGAGATGACGCGCATCCGTCATGTCGGGACGGTCGGTCCACTTGACCTCGATCGGGATGAGCTGGTCGCGATGCTCGATGACGAAGTCGACTTCGATTCCGCTTTTTGTCCGGAAATAACTCAGACTTCCGTCGGAGAGATACCCCAATCGCTTCCATAGTTCGAGTCCGACCCATTGTTCGAGCAGCGGACCGGGATTGGCCAGCACCGTCGCGGGCTCCGGCGCGAGGCCTGCGGATGCGTGCCGCACGCCGAGGTCGAAGAAGAAGAAGCGTGGGGAGGATAGCACCCCCTGGCGCGCACTGCCGGAAAAGGCGGGCAGAGTGAACCCCACAAACATGTCCGCAAGCAGCGCGTAGTAGGTTTCGACGGTTTTTCCGGTAAGCCCGGTTTTTCGGGCGAGCGCAGCGTAGTTGACGATCTGGCCCGATTCTAGTGCCGCGAGCTGCAGGAACCGGGAGAAGTTGGCGAGATTGATGGTCGCTGCCTCGCGACGGACTTCCTCCTCAAGGTAAATGGCGGCGTAGGAGCGAAGCAGCGCGGCGCGATCCTCCGAAGGCGCTGAAACGACGCCGGGCAAGGCGCCGAAGGCCAGTCGCTCGATGAGATCGGAGGCTGGAAAGGGAGCAGTCACCGGCTCGGACCAGGCGGGCGCCGGTATCGGCGACGCGGCGTGGATTCCGGGCGAAATCTCGGCCTGTACGAGAGGATACAGCCGGTGATAAAGCGAACGACCGGGCAGGAGGTTCGCGCCGATGCGCCGCAGCTTGCGGGCGGAACTTCCGCATAGGATGAAGCGCCAGCGGTTCTTGTCCTCGTCGTAGAGGTGCTGGACGGCGTTGAAGATCTCAGGGCACAGCTGAGCCTCGTCGACGATTACCACGGCAGGTTGAGGGCCGGACTTGAGGCCCTTGCAAACGGCTTTGAACCCGGTTGCCGACGTGCCGTAGTGCAGGCGGTCTTCGGCGTCGGCCAGGTCGATTCGCAGAGCGGGTTCAGGATGTACGGCCCGCAGTAAAGTGCTCTTCCCTGTCTGCCGGGCTCCGAACAGGAGACTGACGTAGGGCTTGGCCGATTGGGTGGCGAACCGGTTGGAGTAAAAGCGACCAAACACGACAAAGACTCCTTAAAAGGAATCCTTTTCGGGAGTCAAGGTAACGATCGGTAAGGCAACGATTTCAAGTACGCGGATCAATCAAGACAATAATCATCAAGCGGTTATACATTCCGCCGCGGTGGCGTGAACGCCGTGAGTTTCGTCCAGTCGGCCGGGTCCACCTCGTAGGTTTCTCCAAAGCCGGCAATCAGGCGGCCGCCTTGCGGCTGCAGACGCACCAGATGGAAATCCGGCAGTGCGAGGGTGAGTTCGAGCGTGGCGCCGAAGCGGGCGCGCATGGCCTCGACGGCGGTGGGAAACCGCGGGTCCGCGGGTGGAAGGAACTCCGCCGTGCAACGCCACGTCAGCTGGCGGCGGGCGAGGGGCTGGGTCATCACGGCCTCGTCCTCGGCGATCAGCACGGAGGCGCGGCCGGTTTCGCGGAGTTGGCGCGTGTGGGCGGCGAGGCCGCTCACGCGGATGAGGAACGCGCCGCGGGCGTCGAGTGCGGCTGCGACCGCGGAAGCCTCCGGTTCCCCGGACGCCGAGGCGGTGGCGAGAAAGACGGTGCGGAGTTTATCGCGGCGATCCGCGATCCACACCTGCGCGCGGGCGAGTCGCGGATCGGGAGAAGCGCCGGCCGGCATGAACGGATCAGCGCGTCGCCGGCGTGGCCTTAACCGGGTAAGCCGGCGGCTTCGGCACGGGGCGGGGGTCCGCGGCGATCTTCTCCTTCAGCAGCTTGATGGCGGCCTCGAGTTGCGCGTCGCGGCCCTTGAACGTCTCGTGCGGCAGATTGTCCACCTTGATGTCGGGCTCGATTCCCGTGCCCTCGACGACCCAGACACCTTCCGGCGCGTAGGTGCCGAACTCGGCCGCCGAAGCGATGCCCTTGTCGACCAGCGTGTTCGCGCTGCGGAGCCAGACGCCGCCACCCCAGGTGCGCGTGCCGATGAGCGTCCCCAGTCCGAGGCGGCGGACGCCGTTCGCGGCGGCCTCGCCGTCGGAGGCGGTCCATTCGTTGATGAGGACAACGAGGTGTCCCCGGAACGCGCCCTGCATGTTCCAATACGGTTCCCCGTCGCGTGATGACCAGTACATCCAAGCCTTCCGCATCAGGCGGTTCAGGATCCAGCTGTCGATGTTGCCGCCACGATTGTGGCGGAGATCAAGGATGAGGCCGTCGCGGTCGAAAATCGGATAATAGTCGCGGGCCCACTGGGCCATGTCGCCGGTGCCCATCGCGCGGAGGTGCACGTAACCGATCCGGCGGTCGGACTCCCGGTCGACCATCTCCCGGCGGGAGAGCTCCCAATCGTCGTAGCGCAGCCCCTGGGCGGCGAGGGGGGCGATCGGCGTGACGATCACGTCGCGGGACGCGCCGTCGGCGGACTTGATGCGCAAAAGAACCTGACGTCCGGCTTTCTGGCGGAGCAGCGCGCCGGGGTGCGGTGCGTCCAGGGTGGCGACACCGTTGATGGACTCGATCACGTCGCCTTCGCGGATGCCGAGCCCCGGTTTGGCGAGCGGGGCCAGCGACTTCGGATAGTCGGGATCAGCCCGGTAGAGGCGCGCGATGCGCCAGCCGCCGGCGGTATCGTCGCGCGTGAGCTGCGCGCCGAGTGAACCGAGCGCGATGTCGTCGGGCCCGTCGCGCAGGTCGCCGCCGCGGACGGCGGTGTGCAGGGCGGAGAGCTCGCTCATCATGTAGGCGATGAGGTCATTGAGCTCCGCGCGGTCGGTCACGCGTTCGACGAGCGGGCGGTGCTTCGCGAGATTGGCGGGCCAG
>JAURJO010000193.1 GCA_030832235.1 Verrucomicrobiota bacterium | reverse complement strand
GCCGACGGTCTGGACGGGGAGAAATACGCAGAACGACTGCCACACCTTGTAGTAATAACCGGTGCGCATCATCTCCTCCTGGAGGACGGCGTCGGCGTTCCGGAGGATCTCCAAACGTTCGGCGGTGATGTCGCCCATCACGCGCACACCAAGACCCGGACCCGGGAACGGTTGGCGCCAGACAACCTCGCGGGGCAGCCCGAGGGCGGCACCCACCCGGCGCACCTCGTCCTTGAACAGCTCGCGCAGCGGCTCGATGAGCTTGAGCTTCATGCGCTCCGGCAGGCCACCGACGTTGTGGTGCGTCTTGATGAGCGACGCGGGATTACCACCGATGGAAACGCTCTCGATCACATCCGGATACAGGGTGCCCTGCCCGAGGAACTCGGCCTTGCCGATGGACTTCAGCGAACGCTCGAACACCTCGACGAAGGTTCGGCCGATGATCTTCCGCTTCTGCTCGGGATCGGACACTCCCTTCAGGCGGCGAAGGAAAAGCTTCGAGGCGTCGACCACGCGCAGATCGATGTTGAAGTGGTCGCCGTAGAGTTTCTCCACCAGTTCCCGCTCACCCTTGCGGAGCAGACCGTTGTCGACGAACACGCACGTGAGCTGGCGCCCGATCGCCTTGTGCAGCAGCGCGGCCGCCACCGAGGAGTCGACGCCCCCCGAAAGCCCGAGCAGCACGCGGCCCTTGCCTACCTGCGCCCGGATGCCCTCGACGGAGTGCCCGATGAAATCCTTCGCGGTCCACTCGGCCTTCACGCCGCAGACGCCGAGCAGGAAGTTCCGGATCATGTCCACGCCCCGCTCGGTGTGGAACACCTCCGGATGGAACTGGATGCCGTAGAAACCGCGGCGCGCGTCCTCGACCGCGGCAAACGGCGAGTTCTCGGTGGTGCCGATGGCGCGGAACCCCGGCGGCAGCCGCGTGATTTTGTCGCCGTGGGAATTCCAGACGCGAACCTTGCGCGGCAGGCCCTTGAACAGGCGGCCGGGACGGCGAACGGTGAGCACGCCGTGTCCGTACTCGCGGGCCTTGCTGTGCGCGACTTTGCCGCCGAGGAAATGTCCCATCAGCTGCACGCCGTAGCAGATCCCGAGCATCGGCACGCCCAGCCGGAAGATCTCCGGATCAGGATGCGGAGCGTTGGCGGAATACACGCTTTGCGGTCCACCCGAAAGAATGATGCCGGCCACGCCGTCGTCGCGCAGCTTCGAGGCCGGTGTCGAGTAATGGTAGATCCGGGAGTAGACCTCGCATTCGCGGATCCGGCGCGCGATGACCTGCGTGAGCTGCGAACCGAAGTCCAATACGGCGATGACTTTTGGCATGAGGACGACCGGGAAAGTGAGGCTTGGAAAAAGCGAAACGCGGAGCGTGCCCACCCCGCCGCCGCGGTGTCAATGCCGCCTCAGCGGGTCTCGAACCACTTCGGATCACCCGACGGCGTGGCGCCGGATTCGATGGCGGCCAGGACCCCCGGCACGCTCGTGGCCACGCGGAACAAATCCATGTTCGAGGCCCGGAAAAAACGTTCGGCCAGCATCCGGTCGAACAGCTGGAACAGCGGGTCGTAAAACCCGTCCTGATTGAGGAACACGCAGGGCTTACGCACCACGTCGAGCTGCCGCAGGGTGAGAATCTCCGCGATTTCCTCCAAGGTCCCCCACCCGCCCGGCAGCGCCACGAAGGCGTCCGCCCGTGTCTCCATGAGCAGCTTGCGTTCGCGCATGGTGATGACCGTCACCAGTTCGTCGGCCTCGTCGTAGGCGAGCTCCTTGACCTTCATGAACTCGGGGATGACGCCCACGACGCGCCCGCCCGACTCCTTCACCGCCCGCGCCACGGCACCCATCAGACCGGTGCGTCCGCCGCCATAGACGAGCCCCCACCCGCGGGCGACCATCATGCGGCCCAGTTCCTCCGCCGCCCTGAAGTACTTGGCGTCGAGCCGGTCGCTCGAGGCGCAGTAGACGCAAAGCAGCTTGGACATGCTCCGACGAAGCACGATCGCGCCGTCGGCGTAAGCTTTTTTCGGCAGCCGGCCGGCTGACGCGCGCCGCGGGAGTAGTGCCCGCGGCGCGATCGCTAATCCTTACTTTGCGGCGAGCGCCGCGTTCACGAGCTCGACGAAACTACGCGACTCGAGCGAGGCGCCGCCGATCAGACCGCCATCGATATCCGACTGCGCGAGCAACTCGGGGGCGTTGGCGGGCTTCATGGAGCCGCCGTAAAGGATCCGGACCCGCTGCGCGACGGGCTCGCCGAAGAGCTTCACCAGGAGGCCGCGGATGAACGCGTGCACTTCCTGCGCCTGCGCGGTGGTCGCGACCTTCCCGGTGCCGATGGCCCAGACGGGCTCGTAGGCGATGACCAAGCTGGTGGCCTGCTCGCGACTCACGCCCTCGAGGCCCCGCTCCACCTGCGTCTGCACGACCTTCAGCGTGGAACCGGCCTCGCGCTCGGCGAGGGTCTCGCCGACACAGAAGATGGGGCGCAGCTGGTTGCGCAACGCGGCGGCAACCTTCCGGTTCACCACCTCGTCGGTCTCCCCGAAGAGCGTCCGGCGCTCGCTGTGACCAAGAATCACGTACGAGGCGAAGATCGCGCGCAGCATGGGCGCGGACACCTCGCCGGTGAACGCGCCATTCGCCTCGTGGTGCATGTTCTGGGCGCCGAGGCGCACCTCGGAACCCTCTAGCACGCGACCCACCGCCTCAACGGAGGTGAACGGCGGGCACACGACGACGTCGACCTCGTTCTGTTTGCCGACGGCGGCGACGATCTCCTGCGCGAGCCCGACGGCGTCGGCGGAGGTCTTGTTCATCTTCCAATTACCGGCGATGAGCTTCCTGCGGTTGTTCATGGTAGGGGCGGGACGGAGTTCAGGATTCGAGGTAAGCGACGCCGGGAAGCACCTTGCCCTCGAGGAACTCGAGGCTGGCGCCGCCGCCGGTGGAGCAATGGGAGACCTTGTCAGCCACCTTGAATTTCTTCGCCGCGGTGGCGGTATCGCCGCCGCCGACGACCGTGGTGGCGCCCTTGGCGGTGGCCTCGGCGACCGCGTCGGCCATGGCGCGGGTGGCGCCGGCGAAGGCATCAAACTCGAAGACGCCCGCGGGCCCGTTCCAGACGATCGTCTTCGAGGAGAGGATGGCCTTCCGGTACAGTTCGATCGAGCGAGGACCGGCATCAAGACCCTGCCAACCGTCCGGGATGCCGGAAGCCAGATCGGCCGGACGCGTGGCCGCGTCGGGCGCGAACTTGTCGGCCGCGATGAAGTCGACCGGGAAGATCAGCTCCACGCCGCGCGCCTTGGCCTTGGCCTCGATTTCAGCGACGATCTTGGCGCCCTCGGCGTCGAACAATGAAGCACCGATGCGCATGCCCCGGTTCACCTGGTGGAAGGTGTAGGCCATGCCGCCGCCGATGATGACCTTGTTGGCCTTTTCGAGCAGATTATTGATGAGCGGGATCTTGTCCGCGATCTTGGCACCGCCGAGGATCGCAAGCAGCGGGCGATCAGGGCTCTCGAGCACCTTGGCAAAGGCGCGAAGCTCGGCCTCCATCAGGAAACCGGCCGCTTTGTCCTTCAGCGCGACGCCGACCATCGACGAGTGCGCGCGGTGCGCGGTGCCGAAAGCGTCGTTGACGAAAACATCGCCGAGACGCGACAGCGAGGCCCGGAAGGCGGCCTCTTTGGCCGGGTCGGCCTTGAGCTTGGTCTCGGTGCCGTCCGCGTTCTTCACCTTCACCTTACCCTCCTCCTCGATGTGGAAGCGCAGGTTTTCCAGCAGCACCACGTCGCCCGCCTTCAGGGCGCCGGGCGCGCAGGCGGCCTCGACGGCCGGGCCGACGCAATCATCCAGGAAACGAACCGGGCGGCCGAGCAGCTTCTCCAGCTCAGCCGCGACCGGGCGCAGCGAGAACTTGGCGACCCGCTGGCCGTCGGGACGGCCGAGATGCGACATCAGCACCACTGAGGCGCCCTGGGCGAGCGCGTGCCGGATGGTCGGCAGCGCGGCGGTGATGCGCTGGGTGTTCGTGATGGCGCCGGTGACCTTGTCCTGGGGGACATTGAAGTCGACGCGCATGAGCACGCGCTTCCCGGCGAGGTTCAGGTCGCGGATGGATTTGAAGTTCGGCATGGCGGGGAAAAGGCAAAAATTGACCGCGGAGTTCGCGGAATCCCGCGGATGACCATCGGTCTATCCGCGATCATCCGCGCCATCCGCGGTCAGGTTTCGGAAGGATTCCTCAGAGCTTCGCGGCGATCTTGCGGGTAAGATCGACGACGCGGTTCGAGTAGCCCCACTCGTTGTCGTACCACGACACGAGCTTGAAGAACTTCGAGTTGAGCTCCACGCCCGAGCCGGCGTCGAAGATCGACGAGGACTTGTCGTGGATGAAGTCGCTCGAGACGACCTCGTCGCCCGTGTAGGAGAGGATGCCCTTCAGGTAGGTCTCGCTGGCGCGCTTCATCGCCTCGCAGATCGCCTTGTAGGAAGTCTCCTTCGTGGTGCGGACCGTGAGGTCGACGACCGAGACAGTCGGCGTCGGCACGCGGAACGCCATGCCGGTGAGCTTGCCCTTCACCTCCGGGATCACGAGGGCGGTGGCCTTCGCGGCGCCGGTGGTTGACGGGATGATGTTCTGCGCCGCGGTGCGGCCGCCCTTCCAGTCCTTCTTGGACGGGCCGTCGACCGTCTTCTGGGTCGCCGTGTAGGCGTGAACGGTGGTCATCAGACCCTCCTCGATGCCGAAGCCTTCCTTCAGCAGCACGTGCACGATCGGCGCGAGGCAGTTCGTGGTGCAGGAGGCGTTCGAGATGACGCTGTGCTTGGCGACGTCGAGCTTGTCGTCGTTCACGCCCATCACGACCGTGATGTCCTCACCCTTCGCCGGGGCGGAGATGATGACCTTCTTGGCACCGGCGGCGAGGTGGCCCTTGGCCTTCTCGGCGTCGGTGAACAGGCCGGTGGACTCGATCACGAGCTGCACGCCCAGCTTGGCCCACGGCAACTCGGCCGGGGTCTTGGCGCTCACCACGAGGATCTCGCGGCCGTTGACGATCAGCACGTCATCCTCGGGCTTCTCGGGCGAGGACTTGCGGGAGCCCACGGTGCCGGCGAAGCGGCCCTGCGTGGAGTCGTACTTCAGCAGGTAAGCCAGGTTGTCGGCCGGGACGATGTCGCCCACCGCGACCACGTCGAGGGTGTCACCGAGCAGACCCTGCTCGACGAGCGCGCGGAAAACGAGGCGGCCGATGCGGCCGAAGCCATTGATTGCGACTTTAACTGCCATGTTGGACTCCGATTTGGTTCAGTGTTGGTTGCGGATGAAGGTGATTCCGCGCGAGCGCGGACCCCTCGACTGAAGGGGTCGGCATCGGGCGATGCAAGGGTTTTGGCGGGTGATTTCCATCGGTCGGTCAGCCGTTCTGCACCCAGAGCGCACAGCTCAAGGCCGGCAGAAAAATGGAGATTTCGGGCCGCGCGCGCCCCCCGGGCGAATCGGGCGCGTAGAAGCGCTCTTCGTCCGCCGCGAGCCGCCACGGGCCGCGGTCCAAGGCTAGCAGCCCGGGTTCCACGCGGAGGGTGAACTCGGAAAGTGTGGGGTTGATGACAAAGAGTATCCGCGTCGCACCCTCGGTGAAATCGGCGTTGCAAAGCATCCCGAGTACGGGGCCGCCGGGCACATGAAGAAACACATGAAAACCCTCCGCAGGCCGGGCGTAGTGCCGCAGCAGCCGGCCCAGCGGACCGCGCCGGAAGGCGATCCATTCCGCGAAGTACGCGTGGGTGGACGCGAAACGGCGCAGGCGCCGGTAATCCAGGGCGTTCAGGTCGCCGCGCTGGTACGTGTTGGCCACCCCGTGCTTCGAGCGCAGGAAGTCCTGACCCGCTGAGATCATCGGCACACCGACCGACATGAACAGCAGCGCCGCCATCAGGTGCGTGCGCCGGCGGTCGTGGGCGGTCGGAACGTGGCCGTTGCCGTCCTCGCGCTCCGTGATCACGTCGATCCACGTGCGGTCGTCGTGCGACTCGGTGTAGTTGATCGACTGCGCCGGCCACTTCGCGAAATACCACGGGGAGCCGCGCAGGAAATACTCCATGCGGCGCCCGTCGCCGTTGCCCCGCACGTAGTCCTTCACAAAGTCACGATAGCCGTCGTTCCACGAGGCCCAGCCGGTGTCGCGCAATGCCCCGGCGATGTGCCCGCGAAAACTCCACGGCTCAGCGATCAGGATCACGTCGGGCTTCACGCGCTTCAGCGCCGCCTCGACGTCCCGCAAGACCTCCACCCCGAGCAACTCGGCGAGGTCGAAGCGGAAACCGTCGACGCCGTACGTCTCGATCCAGTGCACGCAGCTGTCGATGATCAGCCGCCGCACCATCGCCGAACGCGCCCGGAGGTCGTTGCCGCAGCCGCTCCAGTTGGTGAGCGCGCCCGCCGCGTCCTGTTCGAAATAGTAGAGCCGGTCGACGCGGAGCAGGTGCGCCGGCACGCCGACGTGGTTGAACACGACGTCGACCACCACCGCCATCCCCCGCCGGTGGAATGCCGCCACCAGATCCTGCATCTCCCTCACCCCGGAGGCCTCCGCGGGCGCGAGCGCATAGGAGCTCTCGGGCGCGAAGTAATTGTTCGTCATGTACCCCCAGTG
>JAURJO010000024.1 GCA_030832235.1 Verrucomicrobiota bacterium | reverse complement strand
CGGCGGAAGTTTCCGGCGGATCGTTCCAGTTCGTCGTCGGATCGCTGGCCGCGGCCGCCCGCCTCGCGCTGGATCTGCGAGACGCGCTGGCGAGACGCCCGTGGGCGGAACTCGGTTTGCCGGCGGACCTGGCGTTACGGGTGGCGGTTCACGCCGGGCCGGTTTTCGCGTTCACCGATCCGGTGACGGGGCGCCTCTCCTGTCTCGGCACGCACCTGGTGCGCGCGCAGCATATCCTTCCGACCGTCGCGGCCGGGCAGGTTTTTGTGAGCCAGGAATTCGCCGCCTTGTGCGGGGCGGAGCGGCTGCCCGGAATCGACCTCGAGTTCCTCGGCCGCTTGCCGACAACGCGTATGTTCGAGGAAGCGCCCCTATACCGCCTCGAGCGCGGTCATTGAGGGCGCTCCCAACAGGTAACAGCCTTCGCGCCGCGCATCGCGAGGTCTTCCGCGTGGATGGAACCCGCGCTTGCGGCGGGGGCGCGGCGCGTTTCGCTTCGTCGCGATGGCGAGTTTCCCCACCACCCCCGGCGCGCGTGAGCATACCTACGACGCGATCGTGATCGGTTCCGGCATCAGCGGCGGCTGGGCCGCGAAGGAACTGTGCGACCGCGGGCTCCGCACGCTGGTCCTCGAACGCGGGCGCAACGTCGAGCACCTCAAGGATTACCCGACCGCGGTCGCCAACCCGTGGGACCTCCCGCGACGCGGGCGTCTCACGCATGAGATCGTGAGCGCGAATCCCATCGCGAAGAAGTGCTACGCCTTCGACGAGGCGACGTCGCACTTTTTCGTGAAGGACGCGGAGCACCCTTACCAGCAGGAGAAGCCCTTCGACTGGATCCGCGGGTACCAGGTCGGCGGCAAATCCATCATCTGGGCGCGGCAGACCCAGCGTTGGAGCCGGTTCGATTTCGAGGGGCCCGCCCGCGACGGTTTCGCCGAATGGCCGATTGGCTACGAGGACCTCGCGCCATGGTACTCGCACGTGGAGCGTTTCAGCGGGATCAGCGGCAACCGCGACGGCCTCGAGGAGCTGCCCGACGGCGAGTTCCTTCCGCCGTGGGAGTTCAACACCGTCGAACGCCACATGCGCGGCGGAATCGAAAAGGCGTTCGCGGGCCGCAAGGTCGTCATCGGGCGCTGCGCCCATCTCACCGAGCCGCAGCCGATCCATCTCGAGCAGGGGCGCGGCAAATGCCAGGCGCGCAACCTGTGTTACCGTGGCTGCCCGTTCGGCGCCTACTTTTCCTCGGTCTCCTCCACGCTTCCTTGGGCCGCGCGGACCGGCCGGCTCACGCTGCGGCCGAATTCCGTCGTCGAGAGCATCCTGCACGACAGCGCCACCGGGCGCGCCAGCGGCGTGCGCGTGGTCGACGCGCTGACCCGGCAGGTCACCGAGTTCCATGCTCGCGTGATTTTCGTCAACGCCGCGTGCCTCAACACGAACCTCATCCTGCTCAACTCCCGCTCGGCGCGTTTCCCCGCGGGCCTGGGCGACGACCACGGCCTGCTCGGCCGCTACGTCGCGTTCCACAACTATCGCGGCAGCCTGTCCGCCTCGATGGATGGCTTCCTCGACGCGTACTACCGCGGCCGCCGGCCCACGCAGGCGATGATGCCCAACTTCCGCAACCTTCGCCGGCAGGAGACGGATTTCCCGCGCGGCTACATGGTGTTTTTCAGCGCCTACCGGCCGGGCTGGACGCAGGGTGAGGGCACGCCGGGTGTCGGCGCCGCCTACAAGGAACGCATCACCCAGCCCGGGCCGTGGCGAATCTCGATGATGATGCAGGGCGAGACCGTGCCGCGTCGCGAGAACCACGTGCGTCTCTCGTCCGAGCACAAGGACCCGTGGGGCATCCCGCAGCTCGTGACGTCGATCGGCTACACCGACGACGATGTACGCATGGTGAAGGATTTCCTGCGCGAAGGTGAGGCGATGCTCACCGCCGCCGGTGCCAAGGGGATCCGCACGCTCGACGACAAGCGCAACCCGGGGCTCGACATCCACGAGATGGGCGGTGTGCGCATGGGCAAGGATCCGAAAAAATCCCTGCTCAACCGCTGGAACCAGCTCCACGCCTGTCCCAACGTCTATGTCACCGACGGTGCCAGCATGGCCTCGACCGGCGTGCAGAACCCCTCGCTCACGTTCATGGCCCTCGCCGCGCGCGCGGCCAACCACGCGGCCGACGAGATGAAGAAAGGAATCCTGTGACCCGCCGCGAACTGCTTCTCCGTTCTGCCCGGCTCGCGGGCGTCGCGTCCATCTGGGCCGCCTTGCCCGCGCGCACGTGGGGCGCGCTGCCGGCGCCCGCCGGCTGGAGCGCCGACGAGGAGAAGGCGCTGGACCTGATCGGCGACACCATACTGCCCGAAACCCCGGGTTCCCCGGGGGCGGCGTCGGTGGGGATCGGGCGCTTCATCGCGCGTATGACGGAGGATTGCTTCGCGCCCGAGGCCGGCGTCGCGCTGCGTCGTGGGCTGCGCGAGATCGAGACGGCGGCGCGCGCGGCGCACGGCCGCGCGTGGCTGCAATTGTCGACGGCCGAGCGTGAGGCGTTGCTCACGGCTTACGAGACCCGCAGCAAACCCGCGACGGCCGGCGGCGTTAATCCGTTCGCGCACCTCAAGCGCCTGACGCTCCTGGGTTACTTCACTTCCGAGCAGGGCGCGACGAAGGCGCTGCGTTATGATCCCGTGCCGGGAACATATCTCGGCGGCTTTCCGCTCGCCGCCGGCGATCGCGCGTGGGCGCAGTGAACCAGTCGCGCCGGGCGGTTTGACGGGTCCTTCCCGTCGCGTTTCGTGCCGTCCAGCATGCCCGGCCGCGTCCCGACGCTTCGTCTCCTCGCGCTGATCGTCGCCTTTCCTGGTTTCCCCGCCGCGCAGCCGGCCGCGGGTGAAACCCTGATCGCGCTGCCGTCCGGCTGGCGGTTGGCGACGGAGCGCATGGGCGGATTTCCCGCCGAGGGGCTGCAACTCTACACGTTGGAAAGTTCCGCCGCTCGTGCGTTCTGCCTCGCGTGGGACACCCGATCGCCGGCGGCTGTGTTCAAGCCGGTGCTCGGCGCGTCGGCACGGACACCGACCCAATTCGCCGCCGCGGATGCCGCGGTGGTTTTCGCCGCGGTCAACGCGGGATACTTCGGCGGCAACCAGTCCTACAGCCTTGTGCAGCGCGACGGCGCCGTGCTCTCGCCCAACATCAAGTCGGTCTCGCGCACGTACCAAGGAGCTTCCGTTTCGTACTTCCCGACGCGGGCCGCGCTCGGTCTTTCGGCGGCGGGTAGCCTCACGGCGGATTGGATCTACCATACCGGGGCGGGAAATGCGCAGATCTACACCTATCCCGCGCCCAGCCCGAATCGCGCCGGCGAGGCGCCGCAGCCGGTGCCGACCGCCGCCTTTCCCGCGGGCGGTTCCCCGTGGGTCATGCAACACGCGCTGGGCGGGGCCCCGATGCTGGTGCGCGACGGCGTGGTGCGCGTCAGCGATGGAGAGGAACTGATCGACGTGAACAACACCTCGCGCCGGCCACGCACGGCCATGGGCTTCACCAGCGCGGGCGTCCTTCTCACCGTCGTCATCGAAGGAGACAACCCGTCGGGACCCGCGGGCATGACCCTGGCCGAAACGGCCGCGCTGATGCGTGCACTCGGCTGCGTTGCCGCGATCAACCTCGACGGAGGCGGTTCTACCTCGATGAACGTTGGTGGCTCTCTGACCGTTCGGCCGGGCGACGGGGCGGAGCGTCCGGTGATGTCCGCTCTGTTGTTCACTGATCCCGTGCGCACCGTGAACGCGGTCGCGCCGCCGCGAATCAACGCCGCGCCGTGGGGTGCGACGGTCTCTGCCGGCTCGCCTTTCCATCTGCAGGTGGGGGCCGAGGGTGGCGCCCTGGTTTATCAATGGTCGCTCGACGGCCGGATGCTCGAGGGCGAAACGCGGGCCGCGCTTTCCCGAGCGCGGGCAACCGTGGCCGATGCGGGTGAATATGGGGTGAGCGTGCGGAATGCGTTGGGCACCGGGTTCGCGCCGCCGGTGCGCGTGGTTGTTTCCCCCGCCGCACCCGGCGAACTGGTGAACCTCGCGGTGCGGGCGGTCGCCGGCGCAGGAGATGACACCTTGATCGTCGGCTTCGCGGTCCGCGGTGGCGCCGAGACTATCCTGGCGCGTGGCGTGGGACCGGCGCTCGCCGAACTGGGGGTATCCGGTGTTCTGGAGGACCCGCGCCTCGACCTTTTGTCCGCGGCCGGCGTCGCGATTGACGGCAATGACGACTGGGTTGCTGCGTCCGTTGGTCCGGTGGCGGCGCGGGTGGGGGCTTTCCCGCTGACGCCGGGCAGCCGCGACGCCGCCCTCGTGACGCGTGTGGCGGAAGGCGTGCACATGGTCGCGGCGACCGCGGCGCGCGGCGCGCCCCGCGGTTCGCTGCTGGTGGAGGTCTACGACACGGCGGCCGGCGGAGGCGCTCTGGGCAACCTCTCGGCCCGGTCGCGGGTGACGGGGGGTGGTGGGGAATTGATCGTGGGCTTCGTGGTGCGTGGCGAGACGGCGGCCACGCTGCTGGTGCGCGCGGTGGGCCCCTCGCTCGCCAACTTCGGTCTCACCGACGCTCTGCGCGCGCCGCGGCTCACGCTCATGGCCGGGGCCGCGCCGCTGGCGGCGAACATAGGTTGGGCGACGGCTCCGAACGCGACGGAGGCCCGGCGGGCGGCGGAACGGGCGGGGGCGTTTCCGTTGTCAGGCGCCGCGGCGGACTCGCTCCTGCTCGTGACTTTGCCGCCCGGCGCCTACACGGCCGTGATCGCGCCACCGGAGGGCGCGGGCGGGGTGGCGTTGGTGGAGCTTTACGAGGTGCGGTAGCCGGTCACAGCTCGGCTTGCACCGGTGGGCGATTCCGGGAAAGGCTCCGCCATGGTCTTCGCCAAACCCTTCAACGCCGGCCTGCTTTCCCTCGCCGCGCTGCTTCTCGCCGGTTCGGCGGGTTGCTCGAAATCCGAGCCCTCCGCCAAGTCGGCGGACGTCTCCGCTGCCGCGCCTGCTCCGGCCGCATCCGCCCCGGCGGTCCCCGTTGACAACGCCGCTCCCGCCGAGGTGCAGAAGATGATCGGCCGTTGGCTCCGCTCCGACGGTACCTACGCGCTCGAGATCCGCGGGGCCGACCGCAGCGGCGTCGTGCAGGCGGGGTACTACAATCCGAAATCCATCAACGTCTCGCGGGCGATCTGGATGCGCGGTCCGGACGGGTTTCAGGTGATCGTCGAGTTGAACGACGTGGGCTACCCGGGTGCGACTTACGTGCTTTCGCACGACACCGCCGAGGATCGTCTGGTCGGCAAATACAACCAGCCGCAGATGGGGCAGACCTTCGACGTGGATTTCGTGCGGCAGAAAAAGTTCCCGTGACGGCTGCGGTTGGCGGAAACATTCCGGGCTGACCCGATGCGCCGGATCGTCGTCGGCGGGGTGCACCGTTGCGAGGTGTGCCGCCTCCCTCAT
>JAURJO010000192.1 GCA_030832235.1 Verrucomicrobiota bacterium | reverse complement strand
GCGGGTGGTTGGATTCGAGCCGAAGACCGATGTGGGAGGGAGCGTATTCCAGCAGGTAAAAGCCAAAACTGGTGATGGCACCGACGTTACCCCAGCGCCGCCAGATGTCCGGTTGAAACTCGGCGGTTTTCCCATTCCGAACCGTCCGCCCGACGACGATCAGGGCTAGGAAACCGGCGGCCCCGATGATCGCGATGGGAGGGATGGAGGAGGCGGCGCTGACCCACATTCCGAAAGCACCCCATAGAGCAGAGGCGGTGGCCGCGCGTTTCGCTTCAGATAAATCGCCCGGAAGCACATCCTGGCCATCGGATTGGCTCCGAACCCAACCCGCGCCCATGAAAAAAGCACCCAAGCTGAGCCCGACTACCGCCACGGAGAGCAGCCCGTGGTGGTCAACGTAGCCGGGGAAGAAGCCCTCGAAAATCCGCGAGCTGCCTGGCAAGGCGAACGCCACAAATACCCCGGTCGCAGCCCCGCCACGGCGGGTGCTCCAAAGCGCGAGGCCCAAGCTGAAAACGATCAGAACAACCGAGGGCAACCAAAGCGTGGCTCGCTCGACGGCCTGCGGGAGCGGCTGGCCGGTAACCCAATGTTCCAATTTGCCCGCCAAAGCGATACTCCAGGCCCAAGCGGAATTCCAATGTACCTCGCGTCCGGCGGGGGCGTTGTCGATTTGGGTAAAGCGAAGGCGAAGATCGTTTCCTTCCAGGAGTGACAAAGCGTGTCGAACCCACGTCTGGGCATCAGCGGCGAACGCCGGGTAAGCCATGTTGAGCGGAGTAACCGCCCGGCCCTCCGGTCGGTTACCGAGATCGCCCGCGATCACCAGGTAGCGATCCACGATCCGCTGATGCCAGACCACGAGACTACTCGCGAACAGCCACGCGATCAAAACGATGAAGCGCGGCCGGGCGCCGAAATACTGGAAGAACGAGCGCATGGATGAGCCGGGAAGACGCTAACCCGAGAGAAAAGGCTGCGAGTTAGCAAGGGGGGAGGCTGCAAGCTTTCTGAGGTTGCCAGGAACCTGCCACCGCCAAGAACGTCGAAGACGCATGCGTTCCGTCCTCCATTTCCTTGGAATCCTGCTCGTGGTCGCCGGTGCAATATCCGCGGGCTCACCGCGCACGCACGCAGCGGAACCGGTTCCCGCGGAAAATCAGCCCAAAGCCGATGAGGCGCCGACCCGGTTTCTGCGCCAAATCATGCTGGTCACCGACGTGGAGACGGCGGCGAAGCAGGTTTTTCAACCCGATGGTGGATACGTTGTGGTTTCCCCCAGCCTACCCGGCCTCGATCGGGCGGAGTTGACGCGCCGTTTGTCGGCCGGCGAGAACGCACCCATCACGGATCGATTGCTCGTGGGGATCGTGCAAGTGGTGGAAGCTTACGCGAGGCAGATGAACTACCCCATCGCAGCGGCGGTGATCCCCCCCCAGAACATCGCGGACGGGGTGGTGCGGGTGGCAGTCTATCTGGGAAAAATCCGCAACATTTCGTTCCAAGGCGGGCAGTGGTTCAGTGAAAAGCTACTCCGCGAGAAGTTGCGGATGGATCAAGGCCGGCTGGTGAACCTGTCCGAGATGGACCAGGCGATCAATTGGACGAACAACAATCCCTTCCGTCGCATCAACGTGCAGGTGAATCCGGTTCCGGGAACGGCTGAAGCGGATCTGGTGGTGGCGGTGCAGGACCAGGCGCCGGTGCGGCTGGCGGCGACGGCGGACAATTCCGGCAATCCGATCGTCGGTCGTAACCGATACACCGCTTCGCTCACCTACGGGAATCTCTGGGGCCGGGACCACATCGTTTCCTACCAGCACATCACCAGCAACCGGCACGACATTTTCCGGGGGCACGGATTCGACTACCGCGCGCCGCTACCCTGGCGCCACACCCTGCAATTCAGCGGCTCCTATCTCCGCATCACCCCCAGTTTTTACGAAGGTCTGTTCGAGCAGGTGGCGGAAAACCTGACGGGAGACCTGCGCTATCTTTGGCCGCTGCAAACCGGTCAAAGCCCGTTGGATGCGTCGTTCGCGATCAACTTCAAGGAGAGCAACAACAACCTCGCCTTCGGCGGCACGCAGGTGCTGAGCACAAAAGTCGACACCTTCCTGCTGACCTCCTCGATCTCCAAGGTCATCCGGCAGGCGAAGGGAATCTGGGTGTTTTCCGGCAGTCTTTCACTCAGTCCCGGCGAGATCAACGAACGCAACTCCCTCGAACGCTTTCGCGACGCGCGACTCCTCGCCAAAGCACGTTACGCCACCGGGACCCTATCCATGCAACGCCTGCAGGCTCTGGGCGGCGGCTGGGAACTGAGCCTGCGCGGGCTGGCCCAGCTCGCGAGTACGAACCTGTTGTCAAATGAGCAGTTGAACCTCGGCGGGGCCTCGACGGTGCGGGGCTTCGGGGAAAACGTAATCTCGGGTGACCAAGGCTTCACCATGACCGCCGAGATGCTTTCACCCACCCTGCGTTTTCCGCTGAAAATCAGGAAAGACCGCGCGCTGCCGCTCGATGTACGGGGACTATTGTTCTGGGACGCAGGCCGGGCGAGCCGCAAGGTATCGACGCCTTACGATCCCTACACGCACGCGATCTCCAGCCTCGGGACCGGCGCGCGGGTTTCGCTGGACCGTTACCTCAGCGTGACGCTCGACTACGGCTGGCAACTCGTCGGTTCACGTGAACTGAAGACCGGCCACCAACGGCTCCACCTCCGAGGCACGCTTTCCTACTGAGGATCAGCTCCGCCGCCGGCCCCATGCGCATCCACCTCGGGCATCACTTCTACGGGGCGGGTAACCTCGGCGACGACCTGATGCTGGCGGGGTTCCTCCGCGCGCTGGGGGAGATCAAACCCGGCGCGGAGGTGAGCGGCGCGGTGCCCTTCGACCGCGACGCGCTGGCGCGGCGGTTTCCCGGCACACGCTGGCACGGGATGACGCCCGCGGAACGCCGGTCCGCCATCGCCGCCTGCGACGCGTGGCTGGGACTCGGCGGCTCGCCCTTCCAGCACGCGCAATCGCGCTGGTTCGTGGACCATCTCGCGGAGGAGGCCGCCCTATGCCGGGAACTTGGGAAGCCGATGTGGTTCCTCGGCATCGGGGTGCAGACGGACGACGAGCTCGCGGACGCCACCGTGCGCGCGGTCTGCGCGCAGGCGCGCGGCATCTGGACCCGCGACACGGCCTCGGCCCGGCGTATCCGGGAATCGGATGCATCTTTTCGGGTCACGGCCGCCGCCGACCTCGCGCACCTCCACCTCGCCGCCGCCCCGCCACCGCCGGCGCGGCCGGGCACGGTGGCGGTGGTGGCGAATTTCGATTACGGGGAGTGGCCGGGACGGAACGCGGCGCTCGCCGCCCTCGAAGCGACGAGCCCGGCGCGGAAGGTCTGGCTGGCGCAGGAGTCCCGAGAGCTGCCCGGGGCGGAGCGCGCCCTCTTTGCGGCGCTGCCGAAGGAAAAGCGGAGCGCTTGGGAGCTGGTTGCGCCGGACAAACCCGGGGCGCCGCTGGAGTCGGCGCTGGCCCGCTGGCCGGGCGCGGAAATCCTTCTTACCGCGCGTTATCACGCCGCAATCACGGGCGTGTGGGCCGGATCGCGCGTCGTGGTGATCGGGATAAACGAGAAGTTGCGCGGCGCGGCCGAGGAACTGGGAACGCCGTTGATCACAACCTCGGCGGACCGGACGGAAGTGGAACGGGCGATGCGGGACGCGGTGGTCCGCCCGGTACCGCGGCATCTGGCCGCGGCGGCCCGCGCCGCCTGCGAGGAGTGGCACGCGGCGGCGTGCGGCTGGATCGCGCCCTGAGCCTCCAATAAGAAGAGACGCGCCGGGACGGAATTTTCTGGGAAGCGCGGAGGGCGTTGGGGCAGAGTGACGCTCCATGCCGGCGCTCGCGCTCAGCCTTCTGTTCGTCGCCTACCTTGCTGTGGTGGGGAGAGCGGCCTTGGCGGCGTGCCGCTGGCAGGGGGGAGTGCTGCGCGCGTGGCTGCTGGCGCCGGCGACCGGACTGGCGGTTGCGCTGCTGCTCACGACGATTCTGCACCAGACCGGGCTGCCGATCGGAAGGTTCGCGTGGCCACTGACCCGCGCGCTGGGAGTGGGCGCCGCAATCCTCCTGTGGTCGCGTGCAACGATTTTCCCTGGCCGCGCGCTCGCGCCTTTCATCGCGGCGGCGGT
>JAURJO010000191.1 GCA_030832235.1 Verrucomicrobiota bacterium | reverse complement strand
CCGTACCACTCTCCGCTCCTGGTTCGGAGAGGTGGCAGAGTGGTCTATCGTACCTGACTCGAAATCAGGCGTGCCCGAAAGGGTACCGTGGGCTCGAATCCCACCCTCTCCGCCAGCCTCCGCCAAGCCTACGGCTGGCAGGCCAAATCCACCGGCAGACGTTCGTCAGCCATCAAAAGGTGAATCAAGCCTGCGGAGGCTGCCCACCGCAGGCTCGGCGAAGGCGGGCTTTGATCTCCGACCTAGTCGCTGGCCACGTTCCCGCGCACCAACTCCCGCCGACGCGCTACCCCGATATTCGGGTATTCCGTAAACTTGCCCCCACAAACCCGCCTCAAGGTGTGGATCTACACGAAAGTCTGGGGACAGCCGTTTTTGGTGGCTGGTTGTCGGGTTTAATTAGCCGCACTGGGCGATGACGCGGAGGCGGTAGTTGTTAAAGTTTCCGAAGCCGTAGGCGCGTCGCTGGATCAGCTTCATTTTGCGGTGGAAGCCGTGAGACCGCCGCGGGTGTATTGCCAACCTGACTTCGACCGTTCACGACCTTCCCCGTACCCCGCCTACCCCGTGAGTCCCATCGCCCTGCTTTCCCCGCCCCGCTGCTTCCTGGCGACTTTGTTGCTCGCCTTCTTCACCACCCTGCCCGGCTTCGCGCAGTCCGCGACCGGCACCGTGCAGGGACGCGTCTTCAACCCGATCTCCCGCGAGTACGTCGGCAACGCCGAGGTTCGGCTCGGCGCCACGGATCGCGTGGTGTTCACTGAAAGCGACGGCACGTTCGCATTTCCCGGCGTCGCCGCCGGCTCCGCCTCCATTACCGTAACCTTCTCCGGCTACACGCCGGCCACGGAGTCTTTCACCGTCGTTGCCGGGCAAACCGCCGTGCGCGAGATCAACCTCACCAGCGCCGCCGCGAGCGCTCCGGCGACCAAGGACGGTAAGGTGCAGCTGCAGGCGTTCACCGTTTCCTCGGAACGCGAGGGCAACGCCAAGGCCGTGCAGGCCCAGCGGCGCAACATGGACATCACCACCTCGGTCTCCTCCGACGTGTTCGGGGACATCACCGACGGCAACATGGGCGAGTTCCTGAAATATCTGCCCGGCGTCGACATCGACTACGTGGAGTCCGAGGCCCGCGGGCCACGGCTGGGAGGGATGGACGGCCAGTACGTCGGCGTGACGGTCGACGGCATGCGCACCGCGAGCGCCGATTCGAACCGCGGCGGCGGCGACGCCTCCCGCGCCACCAGTTTCGAGAGCATCCTCATCACGGGCATCGAATCGATCGAGATCAGCCGCACGACCAGCGCGGAGTCGGACGCCGACTCGCCCTCCGGCACCATCAACATGAAGACGCGGCGCGCCTTCGACCGCCGCGGCCGCGTGCTGGGCTACAACTTCAGCGTGAACCTCAACGCCGAGGAATTCACGCTGCGCAAGACCCTCGGGCCCGCGGAGCGCGAGCGCTACAAGTGGCGCCCCAACGCCCAGCTGGAGTACTCCGACACCTTCCTCGACCGCCGCCTCGGCGTCATCCTCACGACCAGCCGCGCCAACTCCTACACCGAGCAGTACTCCTTCACGCAGGACTACAACCGCACGCCGACCGCCGCCGATCCGCGCCCGCTGGTCATCCGCCAGCTCGATTTCAAGGACGGGCCGAAAATGATCCTCAAGGACGCGTTCTCACTCGCCGCCGACTACAAGGCCACGCCGCGCCTCGTCCTCTCGCTCAGCGCGATCTACACCTACGTCGAGGGCGAGTTCTGGAACCGCAACTTCACCTTCGTCGCGGCCAACTCCAACACCAACGTCAACAACGGCCGCGGCACGGTCGGCGGCGACGGCCTCCTCTCCCTCTCCACGCGCCGCACCACGTCGAACACCATCCCCGCGATCAACAACGGCGGCGGCACCGCGGCGGCGGAGAACTACACCCGAACCGTGTCTCCCAAGTTCGAGTACAAGCTGGACACCCTGACAATCGACGGCGGCTTCAACTACTCGCGCGCGATCAACAGCTACGTCTCGCTGGAGCGCGGCATCTCGCAGTCCGAGACGCTCTCGATCCCGGTCGACTGGACGGCGACGCGCCCGCGCGCCGACTCCCACGAGTGGAACATCCGGCAGACCTCGGGCCCGGATCCGTTTGACCTGAAGAACTGGACCGGCGGCACGCGCGTGCAGAGCGCCGACAGCCGCTGGATCACGGAAGTTTACCTGGCCTCGGCCAACGCGAAGTGGACGTTTCCCCTCTTCGGCCGGATTCCCTCCGTCCTGAAGTTCGGCGGCAAGTGGACGGAGGAGAACCGCAAGAACAACAATTACGCGCCATGGCAGCTCTGGCGCTACATCGGCCCCGGCGGCGACACCTTCACCGGCATCGCCGCCGCCACCGGCATTCCCAACGTCACCGCCAACGGCAGCTGGGCCAACCTCGGTTACATCGCGATCCACCCCTTCGAGACCGGCACGACCCACGCCCTCACGTTCACCGGGCTGAACGGCATCACCGGCAATCTGCCGCGCGCGAACCGCAAGCGCATCGGGGAGCTTTTCCAATCCCAACCACAGGACTTCATCCGCGTCGCGACCGTGGACAACTACTACACGGCCTTCATCGGAAACCGCCGCAACTTCCGCCAGACCGTCACCGCCGGCTACACCCAACTCGACGTGAATCCGATCTCGCGCCTGACGTTGCGCGGCGGCGTGCGCCTCGAACGCACGCAGAACCGCTTTCTTGAGTACGATCCGCGGCTGCGTCGCGAAATCATCGCCGCGGGTTTTCCGGTCAGCGCCGCCGGCCGCGCCACCACCATCCCTGGCATCGAATACCAGTTCTTCAGCCAGCCGCGCGTCGCCCGCACCAGCGAATACCTCAACGCCTTCCCCTCGGTGCTGATGAAATACCGGTTCACCCCGAACCTCGAGTTTCAGGCCGGCTTCAACCAGGCGATCTCCCGGCCGCCCGTCGACTCGCTCACGGGCGTGTACAACGTCGTCGAGGACGCCCAGCGCGTCGACGCCCCGAACGCCGAGCTTCAGCCGGAGTATTCGAAAAACTACCAGGCGCGCCTCGCGTATTACTTCGGCAACCGCGCCCCCGGCCAACTCACGCTGCAGGTTTCCCAAAACGACATCCGCAACCTGCGCGAGACCTTCGACTTCACTGCCTCGGAGTTCGGCGAGGAGGATCCCGACCTGCAGACCTACGTGTTCCGCACGACCCGGAACAGCGCCGAGACGCGTCGGTTCCGCAACCTCGAGCTCTCCTACCAGCAGACCCTCGGTTTCCTGCCCGACCTCCTGCGCGGCACCAGCGTGAATCTCTCCTACTCGCGCACCACCGCCAGCCAGCGTCGCAATGGTCTCGCGCCGCACCGCGTTTCCGGCCGCCTCGGCTACGCCTACCGGCGATTCAACGGCTCGATCGGCGGCGTCTTCACCGACGAGCGGCCCGACGGCGTCTACGGCCGCTTCCGCGAGGCGGTGCTGCAATTCGACACATCGCTCAACTGGCGGCTCACGTCGAAGATCTCGCTTTACGTTCAGGGCCGGAACATCACGCAACAGCCCCTCCGTTGGTTCGACACGCCGCCCAACGTCGCCGAGCGCCGCCAACGCGTCCTGCGTGTCTATCAGGAATACGGCGCCAACTGGAACTTCGGCGTCAAAGGAACGTTTTAACGGCCGAGGAAATCGCCGCCCGACGGCGGCGCGGGGCCGGCGCCTGCTCGCTTGGAAACTTGCGGTCCGGCCGCACCCGCGAAGGCGCTGTTGACACCGCTCCACAGCCTCCGTTTTCCCTCCGCTCCCCGTTTCTCGCCCCTGAAACCCACCCCAAATTTGCTCTTGCGGCCCCACGACCCGCGTTTGCATCTTCGCTCCTTGCGTCAGTGGAAACCCGCCGGTTGCGGGTGGCCACCATGACTGGTCCCGCTCCGGCGGGATTGGAACGGTGACGCCGGCCAAACCCGATTTCCAGTCGGGCGGGGCGGGCGCCACGGAGCCCGCGAGGGTTCCCTACAGTCGTGATCCTCAACCACATAAACATGTCAACCAGCGTAGTTAAGCCAGAGATCATCTCCCAGTATAAGACCCACGATAAGGACACCGGCTCGTCCGAGGTTCAGGTCGCCCTGCTCACCGCCCGGATCAATCACTTGACCGAGCATCTCCGCACCCACCGCAAGGACTTCCACTCGCGCCGCGGTCTGCTGCAGATGGCGTCGCGCCGGCGCAAGCTCCTCGATTACTTGAAGCGGACCAATCTGCCCAAGTACAACGAGCTGCTCCAGAAGCTGAACCTCCGCAAGTAACGCTTTCGTCAAACGGGCGACCCGATCCGCGGGTCGCCCGTTGTCGTTTACGACATTCGTATCCGGACCGGGACATTTCCGTTTGTTGCCTTGAGGTGGAGCGCGCTGTCCCCAGCGCGCTTCGAAGCAGCCTGAGGACAGGCTGCTCCACCCAGACACCACGGGGCGCCAAACGGAAATCTCTCGCGTCTGAGCGAGCTGATCGAAGCGGGGTCGTGTTACCCTAGCTAAAACCCGCAGCGGCAATCCCCTCGCCGCCGCCGCTTCCGTTCCACGGAAGCCAAACGAGCCCAACCCCGTCGCGTGTCGCGGGGCGGTTCGCCT
>JAURJO010000190.1 GCA_030832235.1 Verrucomicrobiota bacterium | reverse complement strand
GTGACCTGGGCGAAGAGTTGCTTGAAGTAATCGTAGAGCAGGCGCGGCTTGTTGGAGAGCACCGCCAGGGCGGCGTCGTTGCCCATCGACCCCACGGCCTCCACGCCGTCGCGGGCCATCGGCGTGAGGATCACGCGCTCATCCTCGAAGGTGTAGCCAAAGGCGATCTGGCGCTGCAGCAGCGTGGCGTGATCCGGCGGCTCGATCCGCGGGGCTTCCGGGAGATCGTTCAGGTGCACGAGGTGCTCGTTGAGCCACTGGCGGTAGGGCTGCGCGCGGCAGATGTCCCGCTTGATCTCCTCGTCCTCGATGATGCGCCCCTGCTCGGTATCGACCAGGAACATGCGGCCCGGCTGGAGGCGTCCCTTGCGCACCACCTGGTCGGCGGGGATGTCGAGCACGCCGGCCTCGGAGGCCATGATGACGAGGCCGTCGCGAGTAACGTAGAAGCGCGAGGGCCGCAGGCCGTTGCGATCGAGGATCGCGCCGATCTGGCGTCCGTCGGTGAAGGCGATCGAGGCCGGGCCGTCCCACGGCTCCATCAGGCACGAGTGGTACTGGTAGAAGGCGCGCCGCTCATCGTCCATCGACTCGTGGTTGGACCACGGCTCGGGGATCATCATCATCATCGCGTGGGACAGCGGGCGCCCGGCGAGGACGAGCAGCTCCAGCGTGTTGTCGAACATCGACGAGTCGGAGCCGTTGGGGTTGATGATCGGGAGGATCTTCTTGATGTCGTCGCCGAACAGCTCGCTGGCGAACAGCGCCTGCCGCGCGTGCATCCAGTTCATGTTTCCGCGCAGCGTGTTGATCTCGCCGTTGTGGGCGAGGTACCGGTACGGGTGCGCCCGCTCCCAGCTGGGGAACGTGTTCGTCGAGAAACGTGAGTGGACGAGGGCCAACGCCGACTCCATCGACGGGTGCTTCAGGTCGGGGAAATACTGGTCGACCTGATCCGTCGTGAGCATGCCTTTGTAGACCAGAGTCTTTTGGGAAAGGCTGGCCACGTACCAGTACTCGGCGCCCGGGAGCGTCGAGGTGCGGATCTCCGCGTAGCTGCGCTTCCGCACGACGTAGAGCTTGCGCTCAAACGCCATGTCGTCGGCCATGCCCGCGGGACGGCCGATGAACGCCTGGCGCATGAAGGGCTCCACCGACTTCGCCGTGTCGCCCAGCATCGAGTTGTCGGTCTTGACCGTACGCCAGCCGAGGAAGGTGAGTCCCTCCGACTGCACGACCTGCTCGAAGCGCTCCTCGATGCGGCGCCGCATGGAGGGATTGCGCGGGAGGTAGAAGAGACCGCAGCCGTACTGCCCGAGCTCGGGAAGCTGGAACCGAGCCGCGCGGCAGGCCTCCTGCAGGAAGCGATGCGGCATCTGGATGAGGATGCCCGCGCCATCGCCCGTGTTGATCTCGGCGCCGCTCGCGCCGCGGTGGTCGAGGTTGCGCAGGATCTGCAGGCCGTCGGCCACGATCCGGTGCGACTTGCGCCCGTGCATGTCGACGATGAAGCCCACCCCGCAGGCGTCGTGCTCGAAGAACGGATCGTACAGGCCCTGTTTGGCCGGCTGGCCAGGGGAGCGACGCGACTCGGAGGGGAGGACGTCGGCAGACAGGGTAGCTACACTGCGGAGTTGGTCGTTCATGTCGTCGGAAAGTTCAAATCGGGGCGCTTAGAGCATAAAAAGGGCCGTTCCCGTCGTCTGCGAGAGCGGCCCGTGAAGTTTTTGATGTGGGATGGCTCTCAGCGTCGGACTAGAAGAAGCGGATCGTTTTCGTGGCCATTTTGGCGTGCTCCTCGTCGGAGCAGCCCGCGTTGGTGGGCACGTCCGTGGTGGTGGCGGTCGGTTTTACCAGGTCGTTACTGAGCAGGTAGTTCTCGACCTCCTCGCCGGAGACGTCGGCCAGCATGACGCCGTCGATCTCGACGCAGGGCGACAGTGGCTGGCCCGACTTGCGGACCATCTCGGCGTAGTTGTCGCGGTTGTTGATGATGTCGATGTCCTCGAACGGCAGACTGTGCTTACGCAGGATGGCGCGCACCCCGTTGGACCAGCCGCAATGCGGCTTGAGGTAGGCTTTGATAGTCATGCGGTGAACGTGGGCGTGGACAAAATCGCCGCAAGGTAAAGGTCTGGTTTTTCGGCGATCAAGCGTCGTTTTGGAAATTTTCCCGCGGCGCGCCCAAGTTTTATCCGGACAGTCCATGCGAAGACCCGCGGCGCGAAACGCGGCCTAGCTTTTTCCGGATCGAGCGGGTATCTCCCGCGCGATGAAAGTCCTCGTGACCGGCGCCGCCGGCTTCATCGGCCACCATGTAGCGCGGCGCCTCGCGGAGACGCGGCGCTGCGAGGTGCTGGGCGTGGACAACCTCAGCGATTACTACGACGTGGCGCTGAAGCGGGCGCGGCTGGAGCAACTGGCGCCGCTGGAGGATTTCCGGTTCCTGCAGGCGGATTTCGCGGACGCCGCGAAGTTCCCCGCCTTGGTGGCCCACTTCAAACCCGACTACGTCGTGCACCTCGGAGCGCAACCGGGCGTGCGATTCAGCATGGAACAACCGGCCGCCTACACGCGGAACAACCTCGAGGGTTTCGCCACCGTGCTGGAGGCGTGCCGGCGGAATCCACCGCGGCACCTGGTGTTCGCCTCGAGCAGCAGCGTGTACGGCGCGGGCGCCAAGCCGCCGTTCCGCGAGGATGACGACGCCAACCAGCCGGTCTCCTACTACGGCGCGACCAAGCGCGCGAACGAGCTGATGGCG
>JAURJO010000189.1 GCA_030832235.1 Verrucomicrobiota bacterium | reverse complement strand
ATCGCCGCGAGATCGAGGAGATCGCGACGCTCAAGCTCGCGCAGGTGGGGTTGCTGGGTTTCGAGGACTACTATCCGTCCGAGGTCAGCGGCGGCATGCGCAAGCGCGCCGGCCTCGCCCGCGCCCTCGCGCTCGACCCCGAGATCGTGTTTTTCGACGAACCCTCGGCCGGCCTCGACCCCGTGACCTCGCGTCGGCTCGACGACCTGATCCGCCACGTGCGCGACACCTTCGGCACGACCATCGTGGTGGTCTCCCATGAGCTTGCCTCGATCTTCGATCTCGCCGACCGCGCGATCATGCTCGATCGCGCCGAGAAGGGCATCATCGCCGAGGGGGCGCCCCGGGTTTTGCTGGAAACCAGCCGTGACCCGCGCGTGCGGGAGTTCCTGACGCGCGGAGGCAAATGAACGCGCTCGCCACCGTCCTGCCCGCCATTGATCCTGCGCCCGGTATTTCTCGCGTGATCCCGTTCCGCCAGCCCCCGTTTCCCGCGTCGCGCTTCACGCGCGCGGCTCAGGCCGCATGAAGACCAAGATCAGCCCCGCGGTCATCGGCGCCTTCGTGATCGGCGGTTTCGCGCTGCTGTTTCTCGCGCTCATCTCGTTCGGCGGCGTGAGCTTCTTTTCGAAACCGCAGCGTTTCGTGGTGCTCTTCAACGAGTCCGTCCACGGTCTCGACCTCGGCTCGCCCGTGAAGCTCCGCGGCGTGCGCGTGGGGCGCGTGGTCGATCTCAATCTCCGCTACGACGCGCGCTCGGGGCGCTCCGTCGTCGCCGTCGTCTGTGAAATCGGCAAGGACGCGATGACCGACGGCCGCGGCGCCGGCATCGACGTCGCCAGCCGCGAGGAGTTGCAGCGTCTCGTCGACCGCGGGATGCGCGCCCAGCTCGGCGTCCTCGGCCTTGCGACCGGTCTGCTCTACGTGGAGCTCGACATCGTCGACCCGAAGGAATTCCCGGCGGACAAGGGCGCGACTGATGGAAATTACGTGGTGGTGCCCGCGCTCCCCTCGGCGATCTCCGCGTTCCAGGCCAGCGCCTCCGAGATCCTTTCCAAGATCAAGCGCATCGATTTTGCCGGTCTATCCGAGGAGGTGAAAGCCTTGGTCGCACAGACGCGGCGGCAGGTGGCCGGCATCGATGTGCGCGGCACGATTGATCAATGGAAGCGGACGGGCGCGGCGCTGGAGGCGCTTGCCTCCGATCCCGCCATCCGGCGAACCCTCGATGAGCTCAACGCCGCGGCGAAGGATGTCCGCACGGCGGTGGCTCGGCTCGACGGGCAGATCGAGCCGGCGGGCCGCGAGGTCACGCAGACGATGGCGGAGGTGCGCCGTTCGCTGCAGGCTTTCAACGCGGCGGCCGATTCGGTGCGCGGTTTCATGGCGGCGCAGTCGGGCGTCGGCGCCGATCTCGGCGTGACCCTCGGTCGTCTCAACGAGGCGGCCGACGCCGTGGGGCGCCTCGCCGAGTTCATCGAGCGCAATCCCAACGCGCTGCTGACCGGCCGCCGTCGTGCGCCCTGAACGCCTTTTCTCTGAAGCCATGAAACCGCTCCGCCGCTTTCCGCTGGCCCTTGTCGTCCCGGCCTTCGTGCCGTTTGTCCTCGCGGGGTGCAGCCTTCTGCCGGAGCCGCGGCCGGATCCGACGCGTTTCTACGTGTTGGCAGGCGACGCGGCTTCCGCCGTGACGCCCGGAGGACCCGCGGTGCAGGTGCGGGCGGTGGAGGTCGCGGGGTACCTGCGCAACCGGCCGATGGTCGTCCGCCGGGGCGGAAGCGAGATCGAGTTTCGCGAGCACGCGCGGTGGGGCGAGCCGCTGGAGCAAGGCGTGTCGCGGCTACTCTCGTCCGGTCTGCGCGCCCGCGGCGTGAACATCGCCCCGGTGGGCGCCGGCGCGCCGGTGCTGTCCGTGCGGGTGCTGGCCTGTGAAGGAGTGTCGGACGGCGCCGTGATTTTCCGTGCGGCTTGGGAATTGACCGGCGGTGCCTCGCCCGCGGCGGGGGAATTCATCGCCTCCGGTCTGCGTTGGGACACCAAGTCCGAAGGCTCGCTGGCCACCCAGCTCGGCGCCGCGGTGCTTTCGTTGGCCGACGAAGTCGCCGCCGCCGCCTCGCGGAAACCCTGATCAACGCCCTCAAAAAAAGGGGGTCAGGGCGTTCAATGTTTCTACGCGGGTGCGCGCTCACTAAATTTGCCTCCTTCAGCGCTTCTTGGGAGCGCACCGGCCGTTCTCTCAATCTCGGGGTTGCCGTGCTGGCTGCGGATCGTGCGGGAACGCCTTCGGCCGGGGTCCGTGCGCTATTGCCAAGAATGGGCCGGCCGCGGCGCACCCACTGCACCGCGGCCGGCTTTTTCTTGGGGTAACAAACCGTTTTACAGGCCGTACTCGATCGCGAGGTAGACGATGGGCCCGCGGAAGTTCGTGTTCCCGCCGGTCGTGTCGTTGCGGCTGTCCACGTATCCCACCTTCGCGTGCCCGAGCATCTTCGGGGAGAACTTGTGCTTCAGGCCGGCGTGCACGGCGTAGTCGCGGCAGCCCGCGCCGAGCGGATCCGAGGCCAGGAGCTCCCGATTGAAGTTATCAGCCTTGTACCACGTCGCGAGGAGTTGCGCGTCGGTCGCCTTGTCGACCGCGAAGCCGGTGACGAGGCTGCCGTTCCAGTAATTGTTGTCGGCGTTGCGGAGCACGTCATTCGCCGAGCCTCCGGCCCGTGGGTAGGCGGTGCTCGTCTTGTCGAAGACGACGTTCACGTTGAGTTGCACGTAGACCGACTTTCCCGGGTTCCAATCGATCGTCTCACCGATCGAGTGTCTCCGTGAATCGTTGGAGTCGCCCTCCACGTAGCCGGCGGACGCGATCGCCGCCTTGCCGCGTTGATGCACGTAGCGGGTCTTGAACGACAGGCCGGGCGCCGGCTTCAACTCCGCCGTGAGACGGGTCCCGTAGATGTCGAAGTCGAGGTGGTAGTACTCGCCTGCGCTGCCCGCGGTGCCGGTGAACCGGTTCTCATGGTCCTTGGTGAAAACCTCCGCGCGCAGCGTCGCCAGACGTGATACGTGCCAGTTGGTCCCCAGCGTCGCGTTGTGGTGCCGCTCCTTCACCTTGTCATTAGAGATGGAGGGAGCGGACAGCACCACCGGGCCCGCGGACGACGTGGTGATTCCGCCGTACCGCAGGTACTCGTCGCCGGGGGAGTTCCGGTAGTCCCAGGTTCCGTACAGGGTGCAGTCCTTGACCCCTGTGTAACGGAATTCCACCTCGGGCACCCAGACCTTCTCGTCGATCGTCGACTCATTCTGCGCCGTGAGCGGAACCGGGGTGGTCACGCCGGTGGCCTGCACGACCATGGTGCTGACGTAGTTCGCGGTCGACTTGGCGCGGGAGGAGTAGTCCTCGCCCTTGAAGGCGACGCTGATCTTCAGGTCTTGGGCAGCCTTGGCCTCGAGACCGACGATTCCGGTCAGCACGGTCGATTCGGTGGTGCCAGCGCCGTTGTAGGAGTACGGCGGGCGCCCGGCCGGCGTGAATAGGCCGATCTCGTTCTTCACGCCCACCGGCGTCTGCAGCTTCGCGTAGATCAACCGCGATCCGGTTATGTCCGCTTCGGTGCTGAAGCGGCTGGCCTCGGCGAAGACCTTCACGCGGTCGTTCAGCGGCCGCTCGATCTTACCCATGAAGGTGAGCCGATCCTGCTTCAGTCCCTGTTGGTCGGAGCCCTTGTTCTCGTTGTTCGCTAGCCCCGGCGGAACCAGCGTCGGCGGGTTCGAGGGAATCGCCGGGAACGGCCTGAGCTCGCCGGGGTAGCGGTCGATCGAGCGCGTGTTCAGGTTGCTGATCCGGCCGCCGCCGACCGAGAAGAAGATCCGCGTGGTGCCCATGAGATGCCGCATGGAGGCCTCCCAGTTCTCGTGCCGTTCGCTCAGCTGCAGGTAGGCGGGAACGATCTTCCGGTTGGCCGAGATCGGATTCAGCGACGACAGCGAATAGATCGGCACACCTGTGAAATCAGTGTCGCCCCAGATCGTGGAGTCCTTCCGCCCGCTGCGGGTCTCGTTCGTGTAGCGGAACGTGAAGACGGGTTGCTTGGGCAGCGCGACGGTGGCGGTGGTGAAGAACCGGCCGCGGTCGACGAAGAGCGCGCGGGGATGGATCGGCAGCCAGGCGTTGTTCAACGGGAAGAAGCCGCCCACGCCGTCGTAGAACGTGCGGAAGCGCTTGTAGCCCATCTCCAGTGAACCGACCTCGGTTCGCGTGAGCCGGAATTGCGCGAGGTAGTCCTCGGCGCCTGGCAGGGCGCGTCCGTCGATCTGGAGCGTGGTCGTCTTGTCGAGCTCATGGCCAAGAGTCAGCTCCTCGATCCCGCCGGAAACGTTCCGGAAGATCTGGGTGCGGGCCTGCGAAGCGGCGCGGTGGCCGCTGAAGTCGGTGGCCTGGGCTGATACCTTGATGAAGTTGTCGCCCTCGAGCTTCACGGTGTCTGGCTTCGAGTCCGCCGCGCGGGTGGTGACGACGGCGAAGCCGGCCGCGGTAAGCAGGCCGGCGGTGCGCAGGAGCAGGGTGGTTTTCGTGTTCATGGCGTCGGGTTGGCCGGTTGGTTAGTAGCGCAGGGGCTTGCT
>JAURJO010000023.1 GCA_030832235.1 Verrucomicrobiota bacterium | reverse complement strand
GTTTCTTCCAGGAGCTCGGTGGCGAAGGCCAGCCAGGCGCCGGGCGTGGCGAGCCCCGCGGCGCCCGCGAGCGGATCAGCGGCGGGCCGCCTCATCGGGTGCCACGACATGCGCGTGGTTCTGGATGTGCTCCGGGCAGTAGCACTGGTCGCCGGCGCACTTGGAGCAGTAGCGGAAGTCCATCTCCGGGTTGGTGCGGTCGGTGCGGCCGCACACGTGGCAGACGTGGCGCGCCCGGACCTCCTCGGCGGCCCGTTCCGCGCGGCGTTCCGCCTGCCGGCGGCCACTGCGGAGGCGCAGGAGCATGTCGGGGCCGAAGAAGACGAGGAAAGTGACCACCGGCGCCGCGATCTGCAGGCGCAGGCCGAGATCCCCGCGCACGAACTGCACGAGATTCAGCGCCCACGTGATGATCGCGAGCCACTTGATCTTCACCGGCAGGATGAAGAACAGCATCAGCTCGAAGTCGGGATTCAGGTACGCAAATGCCAGGAACACCGAACCGAGGATGAAAAGGTTCGTGACGCCGTTGAGCGGCGCGAGGAACGAGAGCGCCACGGTAAGGGCGTAACTCAGCAGCAGGAAGAGGTTGAACCGGAACGCGCCCCAGTGGTGCTCCAGCGCGCCGCTCATGAGGTAGAAGATGTACCAGCCGAACACCGTGAAAACGATGCCGAGGGTCCCGCCCGGCATCGGCACCTGCAGCATGAAGGTGATCATGCGCCACCACTCACGGCCCTCGGTGACCAGCGCCGGCGCGAAGTCGAGCCGCTCCGGGTCGAGCAGGCGGAACATGACGGCCAGCAGCACAACGGCCTGGCCGACGACGAGGTACAGGCCCGCGTTGGGAAGCGCGAAGCGCCCGAGGGCGCGCTCGAGTCGGTCGAGGATGGACATGAGGCGTCTTTAGGGTGCGCGAGGCCCTGCGGCTTCCGCAAGTCTTGGCGCGGGCGGCCGGGTCACTTGCCCGCGTTCTCCAGCAACGGCTTTAGCCGGTCCTTCTGCCCCTGCAGCCCGGGCTCGGTCACGGTTTCTAGCAGGATGCGCGCATGCCCGGCCCGACCGGTCTTGATGAGGATATTGGCCGCGTGCAGGCGCATCGTCTGACGCTCGATGTCGGTGGGCGCCTTTTCCTCCAATGCACTCCACAGCTTCAGCGCGGTATCCCAATCGGGTTTTTCCAGGTCGTAGAACGACTCCGCGTACCGGTAGGCGAATTCGAAGCGGTCAGGGGCCAGCTCGGAGGCCTTGCGGAACGCCTCGAGCACCGCGGCATCGAGGGTGGCGCGGGTCCACTGGCCGTTTTTCAAAAACTCGTCACGCGCCTCCACCAGCAGCGTTCCGAGTTGGTAGTGGTAGAGCGGTTCGGCGGGCTCGAGCTTGATGGCGGCGATGAAGTACGGCGCGGCCTGTAGCGGCTTGCCGTCCTCGGCGAGCAGGTTGCCGATCTGGTTCTTCACGATCGCGATGTCGGGATCGAGCTCGTTGGCCTTGAGCAGCATCGCCGCGGCCTCCTTGCGCATGTCGACTTTGCTCAGCAGCAGGCCGTAGGCGGCGTAGGCCGCCGCGTAGCGCGGGTTGTCGCGCAACAGCACCTCGTAGTCGTGCGAGATCTCCTGCAGGCGGCGCTTCAGCTGGGACTCCTCGAGGTTATCCCCCTGCTTTGAGGCATCGGCGAACACCTCCTTCTGGCGGTCGATGATCCGGCGGAGATTGCGCTCGGCGAGGTTCTCCGATTCGGCCGCCCAGGATGAGGCGGCGACCAGGAGCGGCAGGGCGATGAGGAGTCGGAGGCGGCGCACAGACGGATCCGACACCATCAACCGGCGACGGTGCCGGCGTAAACATTCATCCGCATCGGCGAGCCCGGGCCTCCTGCGGGCCGGAGGAATCCCACGAGGGTTTGCCCGCTTTCCTTTGCGAACTCCACCGCGGCCGAGGTCGGCGCCGAGATCGCCGCCACGCAACCTGCGCCCGCGGCGAGCGCCTTCTGCATCAGCTCGAACGAAACCCGCCCGCTCACCAGCACGATCCGGCCCGCCAGTGGCAGCCGGCCTTCGAGCAGCGCGCGGCCGATGACCTTGTCGAGGGCGTTGTGGCGGCCGACGTCCTCCTGCGCACCCTCGAGGTTGCCGTCGGCATCGAAGACCGCGCACGCGTGCAGGCCGCCGGTCGCGGTGAAGGCGGCCTGCGCCGCCCGGAGCCTCGCCGGCAGCGCGGCGAGCACGTCGCGCCGCGCCGGCGCGGAGGGCGGCAGTGAAGGGAAAATCCCGCGGATGGCGGCGAGCGTGGCCTTGCCGCAGATGCCGCAACTGGAGGCGGTGAACAGGTGACGCGTGAGCCGCGCCTCGTCGAGGACCACGCCGGCGGCGGGCACAGCGTCGATCAGGTTGGACGAGGGGTCGCCGGACTCCCCGCGGCAGCGCACCAGGTCGAGCAGGTCGTCGCGTCCGCGGATGATTCCCTCGGTGAGGAGAAAACCCGCCGCGAGTTCGCGGTCGTGGCCCGGCGTGCGCATGACCACCGCCACGCTGCGACCGCCGAAACGGATCTCGAGCGGTTCCTCGACCGCCACCGCGTCCTCGGCGGCCACGGCTGGCGCCGCGCCTTCCAGCCGCGTGATCGGTTTCACGAGGGTCGGTGGCGGCGGCATGGCGCGACCCAAGGCGAATGACGCTGGCGTCGCCACGATTTTCGGTACGGTGCGGACATGAGTTCGCCGCCCACCAAGCCTCCGGGTCCGCCGGGCCGCGGCGCGGCGACGAATCCGCCGAACCGCTTCGAACGGCTGCACCTTGTGCCTGATCCCGACGCGGCGGCGGCTGATCCGGAGGACGACGGGACCGGCCCGCATCCGCGCACGGAGTTTTACGAAGATGCCTCGGAGTCGATTCTGTCGCGTAACGACAGCCCCGACGTCCCGTACACCTGGGGGCTGAACCCCTACCGTGGTTGTGAACACGGCTGCGCGTACTGTTTCGCGCGGCCGTACCACGAGTACCTCGGATTCTCCAGCGGGCTCGACTTCGAGACGCGTATCATGGTGAAGCGCCGCGCGCCCGCGCTGCTGCGCGAGAAGCTGCTCTCCCCGGCGTGGCGCGGTGAATCCATCACTCTCAGCGGCGCCACCGACTGCTACCAGCCGGCCGAGCGGCGATTCCGCGTCACGCGTGCCTGTCTCGAGGTGTGCGCGGCGTTCCGCCAGCCCGTCGCGATCGTCACCAAGAACGCTCTCGTGAGCCGCGATGCCGACGTGCTCGCCGATCTCGCCCGCGACCGCGCCGCGATGGTTTTGGTAACGGTGACCACGTTGGACACCGACCTCGCCGGCCGGCTCGAACCCCGTGCATCGCGTCCCGCGGCGCGGCTGCGCGCAATCAGCGCGCTCACCGCTGCAGGTGTCCCGGTGGGTGTACTCGTGGCACCAGTGATTCCCGGGCTCACGGAGCACGAAATCCCGGGCATCGTTCGCGCGGCGGCGGACGCCGGTGCGACTTTCGGCGGCTACCTCGTGCTACGGCTCCCGTACGCGGTGAAGGATATCTTCCGCGACTGGCTCGCCACGCACGAGCCGGGCAAGTCGACGCGCGTGCTGGACCGCGTGCGCGCCATCCGCGGCGGTGAGCTGAACGTCAGCGAGTGGGGCGCGCGCATGAAGGGCGAGGGCATCCACGCGGAGCAAATCCGCGCCTTGTTCGCCGCCGCCGCGCGCCGTCACGGCCTCGATCGCGAACGCCCCGTTTTGAATTCCTCCGCATTCCGCCGTCCCGGGGAGCAGTTATCTCTGCTTTGAAGACCGAGCGCGGCTCCGCCGGAACCGAAGGATCGCTCGGGTTGCGCCGCGCCGGGAGAGATGAGGGACCCGCATCGCCGGATCTTCCCTCTTTGCCGGGCCTTGCTCCTTCGCCGGGACTACGGAGGACGAGAGGCGAGAGGGGGTGAGGAGGAATTGGCGGAAGGAGTATCCGACGATCCGAGGGGGGCGCCCTCGGCTACATCGCACGCGTTTTATGACGAACCTCGGCCCGGAGTTTCCGGACAAGAGTCATCTGGGTTTACTTCCCTCGTGATGGGGCCTTTCGAGCCCCGTCGCGGCCATGCGCCGGTTAGCCGCAAAAACGCTCAAAGCGCGCCAGTGGCCCGAAGGGCGTTCTCGGTTACCTCCGTTGCTGCTGTTCGCTGGCTTGGGGCAGGAGGCAATGGACGCCGCAGAGATCGAGTTTTCCCGGTTCCTCCATCTTCCGCGTCCCACCCCTTTCCGACGAATTCCACGCCGCGCATCCCGGTTCCTCCTGTGCCGGCTTGCCGCCACACCCGCGCCGTCCGTAGGTATCCTGACCCTATGCCCGATCTTTCGCCCAAGGCCCGTTACATCATGATCGGCGGCTTCCTCGGGGCCGGTAAAACGACCGCGGTCGGCCGGCTCGCCCGCCAACTGAGCGGACAAGGCCGGCGGGTCGGGCTCATCACCAACGACCAAGGAAGCAACCTCGTCGACACCGCGATGCTCCGCTCGCAGGGGTTCGCCACCGAGGAGATCGCCGGCGGCTGCTTCTGCTGCCGGTTCAATTCCCTCGTCGATGCAGCGCATAAACTCACGAGCGAGACGCGACCCGAGGTCTTCATCGCGGAGCCGGTGGGGAGCTGCACCGACCTCGCCGCAACCGTGACTTATCCCCTTCGGCGGATGTACGGGGAGCACTTCACCATTGCGCCCGTGAGCGTGCTCGTCGATCCCGTGCGCGCGCTGCGCATCCTCGGGGTTGAGCCGGGCGGCAGTTTCTCCGCCAAGGTCGTCTACATCTATCGCAAGCAGATCGAGGAGGCCGACCTCGTCGTCATCAGCAAGAGCGACCTCGTCGATGCCGGTCGTTTGGATCGTCTGCGGGCCGCGATCTTGCAGGCTTACCCGGGCAAGGAGATCCTCGCGGTCTCCTCGCGCGACGGCAGCGGGCTCGAGCCGTGGTTTGCGCGCATCACCGGCGGCGAGCAGTCGGCGCGGCTCGTCATGGACGTCGATTACCAGACCTACGCCGAGGGCGAGGCGCTGCTCGGCTGGCTCAATTGCACCGTGCAGGTCTCGGCGGCGACGCCGTTTTCAGCGGACGATTTTCTTCCGCGTCTCGCCGGTGAAATCCAAGGACGACTGCGCGCGACCGGCGCGGAGGTGGCGCACCTCAAGATGACCTTCAGCCCCGACGGCAGCTTCGCAGGCGAGATCGCGGCCGTTAACCTCGTGCGCAACGACTTCGTGCCGGAGCTCTCCTACCGATTGGAGCTGCCGGTCTCGTCCGGCCAGCTCATCCTCAACCTACGTGCCGAGGCCGCGCCAGAAGTGCTCGCGGAGGCGGTGCGCAGCGCGCTTGCGATGGCCGCGGAGAATTTCGGACTGCGCGCCGATTTGGATCACCTGGAGCACTTCCGCCCCGGCAAGCCGACCCCCACCCATCGGTTGGGCGGACTTCAGTCCTGACCGAGTGCGGGCGAAGCCGCCCATGCCCGGTCCGACGTCAGCTTAACCAGCGCACCCGTCACGAAGATCATCGGGTACAGCCGCTCGAAGTACCAAAGTTTCGCGAAGTAAAAGCCGATCGGAGAAGGTTCCCGCCAA
Source organism: Verrucomicrobiota bacterium (assembly GCA_030832235.1). Classification (GTDB taxonomy): domain Bacteria; phylum Verrucomicrobiota; class Verrucomicrobiia; order Opitutales; family Opitutaceae; genus ER46. The sequence goes on along the minus strand of JAURJO010000023.1, from coordinate 15,954 downwards.
CGTCCGTTTTCAACCGCGGCGGCCAGCCACTCCGCCCCGCGCGTGATTGCGATCCGGGCGGCCTCGTGGCGATCCGCATCGAAGGCTTCGCACGTCCAGGCGGTCGCCAGGGCCTCGACGGCCAGCCCTGTCTCCTCGGCTGACGAATTCGCCTTCGGCGTCGCGCTCCAACCGCCATCGGCGTGCTGAGACGTGATCAACCACGCGAGCGCGCTCCTCAGGCTCGTGAGCGCGGCTTGTCGCAACTCAGGGGACACCGCCCGCTCGCACACCACCAGGTCACAGAGGGCCGGTATCACCCGCGCCGTTCCGTAGAGCGGATTCTCGTCCTCGGGTGCGTCCTGGTGTCCGAACCAGAGCGGAATCCATGCGCCATCCGGTCGCTGGGTGGACTGCAGGAAGCCCATCGCGAGTGGTAGCGCTCGGTTGACCCGAGCCTGCAGTGCAGGCGGCAATTCCCCGCGCCAGGCGAGCCAGGCCCGTAAGGCGTGCGCCGTGAGGTCGGGGCTGCTGCGGTCGAAGGGCAGCTTGCCCCAGCCGCGGCAGAAGGTGGGGATGCCTCCGTCGCGGTTCTGCAGATCAAGCAACCACTCCACGCCGGCGGCCGCGGCCTCGCGTACCGCGGAGTCGTGCGGATCTAGCTGCCGCAGCGCCAGCAGCGCCCCCGGTGTGTCATCCGCATCCGGCACGCCTCCCGGCAAGTGGGTCCACGACCAGCCCCCCGGCGCCGCCAGGGTGAACGGGTGCACTGAGCGGTGCTGCTGATAGAGCAGCCATTTGCGCAGGGTTTGTCGCTCCGGCTCCGAAAGCCCGGATGAGTTCGGTTCATTGCCGCCCAAGGCTTGGATCGAAAGGGTCGACACCCACGTGGCCAGGTGGGTGTCGATCGGCCAGCTTCCGTCCGGTCGCATCGATGCTTCGATGAACGCTAGCCCGCGGCGCAGAGCCGGGTTCTCCACGAGTCCCAAGCCGGCGAGGCTCATGGTCACGAAGCTCGTCAGCGGGGTGGCTTCGAGAAATCCGCCGTTCGCGGGCTGCAGCGTTTCCAGCTTTCGCAACGTGGGCTTGCGGCAGAGATTGCGCAGCGCGCGCAACAGCGGATTGCGCGTGGGACAAAGGCCGTGGCGCACCTGCCCGATCGCGATCAGCGCCGGCAGGGCGTAGCTCACGACGGGCAATTGCAGGGCGCCGAACCAACGCTGCGGCAGAACCGCGACCTCGAACGGCAATTGCCGCACGCGGCGCCACGCTTCGGAGCCCGGGCCCAAACGGCCGCACAGGGCGCACAGGGTCAGGATCGGAATCGAGAACGTCCGGTCCTTTCCGTAGCGCTGCTCGATCGCCCGCACCAAGGCAGGCGGCTCGAGGCTGCCCGCCGCCCGCCGCAGCCACGCTTCCGCCGCCGTCACCGCGGCGAGAATGCCGTCGATCCCTTCCGGCGCCAGCCCCAACGCGGCCCAGCAGAGCGTCGTGGTGCTGATGTTGCTCATGCTGCGCGTCGTGTCGCCCCAACCTCCATCCGCGTTTTGGTGCGCCGCCAGCCAGCGGTGCCCTCGGGCGATTCGGCCGGCCACGCGCCCCGCCACCACCGCGTCGTGGCGCGCCACGAGGGTTAGCGCCACCACGGCGGTCGCGGTGGAGAGCGCGCTGGCGGACAACTCGCCTTCCCAGTGCCCTCCGGGCCCGCGTTCCGCCCGCAGGGCCTCCGCCGCGGCGTTCCTTGCCCGCACCACCTGCGCGCGGAGATCGGGGGAGAGGACTTCGCCGATCGAAGAGTTCGGGGTTTGGCCGGACACGGGTGCGCTCACCGGGACTCGCCTTCGCCGGAACCGTCTGTCGCGCGGCTCGCCGCCCAAACTTTTCCCATCGCATCCCGCAGGGCCGTCCACTCCGCCTCGGTCGTGCTCCAACCGGCGCTCACCCGCACCGCGCGTCCGGCCTCGGAAGCGGAGACGCCCATCGCAGTGAGGACGTGCGACGGTTCCTCCGAACCGCTCGCGCACGCCGAGCCGGTCGAGACCGCGAAGCCCGCCTTGTCGAGCCGGACCACCCAGCGTTGACGGCAATCGGCCGCGGGCAGCAGAAGGCTTGAGGTGTTCCAGAGCCGCGGTGCCCCTGCGCCGACGACCCGTGTTCCCGGTAGCGCAGCCGTCACCGCGGCTTCGAACGAGTCTCTCCACGCGGCGTGTCCCGCCGCCTCGCCTGCGGCGATCCGCGCCTCGCACCATTCCAGTGCCGCGATCATCGCCAGCACGCCGGTGACGTTTTCCGTGCCCGCGCGGCGCCCCTCCGCTTGTTTTCCGCCGTGCACCAGTGCGTGAAAATCGCCGGTGGCAGGCACCTTGAGGAAGCCCACGCCGCGCGGCCCGCCGAACTTGTGTGCGCTCCCCGCCGCGAGATCGCACGCGCCAAGACCGTCGACCGGCATGCGGCCGCACACTTGGGTGGCGTCGCAGAAGAACGGGATGCGCTCGGCGATGCACCAGTCGCGCACTTCGCGCCAAGGCTGCAACACGCCGGTCTCGTTGTTCGCGGCCATCACTGCCACGAGGGCCGGACTTTCCCGGCGCCGCTGTTCCCGCAGCCAGCCGACCTCCACCACTCCGCGCGCATCGACCGGGATTTTCTCGATGCGTCCCGCAAAAAAACGCCGCGCGTTCTCGTGCACCGCGGGGTGCTCGATCGCGCTCACCCAGGCTACCGCGCCCGGACCGGCGGCCTGCCCCGCGTGGTGGATCGCCGTCGCGCATCCCTCTGTGGCCCCGCTGGTCCAGATCAGGTCGGTGTTTCGGCATCCGAGCCGTGCCGCGAGACGGTGCCGCGCATCCTCGAGCGCGTACTCGGCCCGCGCGCCGGAGCGGTGCGGGCTTGAGGGGTTGCCGGGGAAACGTTCGGCGGCGTCGAGCCATGCCTCCCGTGCGGCCGGCAGAAGCGGTGAGCTGGCGTTATGGTCGAGGTAGATCAACGGGGGAACACCCAGGGCGGCTCGGTCGCAACCGAAACCAAGTTCTGGCTACGTCGCGCCGGGAAGAAAGAGGGAGGGTGAGGTGGAGAAGGGGACGAAGGGACTGGGGGAGTGAGGGTGGGAAATCGTGCGGAAAAACGATGCCAGACCTTGGCGTTGCATACCGGGTCCGGCTTGCCGCGCGGAGCCTTGGCCGTGCCGGCGACCTCCGGCCACACCGAAATCGCCAACTCGCTCCTTGCCATCGCCGCCCGATGACGGAGGTTCGCGCGGCAGGCATGAGCGACGCGCAGCCCCAGACAATCCCCTTCAAGCGCTCCCATTTCGTGACGCGGCTTCCGGCCGGCGCGATGTATTCGCCCTCGCACTTCTGGCTGTTTCCCGAGGAAGGTGGTGTGTGGCGCGTGGGGTTCACGAAGTTCGCGGTCCGCATGCTCGGTGAGCTCGTCGACCAGGGTTTCGAGACCAAGCCCGGGGAGGCGGTGCGGCCCGGGACGATCCTGGGGTGGATCGAGGGCTTCAAGGCGATCAGCGACATCTACTGCGTCGTCGAAGGCGTGTTCGAGGGCGGCAATCCGGAGCTGGCCGGCCATCTCGACCGCATCCACGACGATCCCTACCAGACGGGATGGCTTTACCGTGTGCGCGGTGTGCCGGACCGCAGCTGCATGCCCGCCCTCGAGTACGTGGATCTCCTCAACGCGACCATTGACCGGATGCTGCAGCAGCAGAAGGGTGAGTAGTCCCCACCGCCCATGCCACCAGCGGACAACACCCCTGCCCCCGGCATCCTGTACTGCCACTGCACCTACGCGCAGATCATTGATCCGGCGGTGAAGGCGGGCGTGTTGCGCCGGCTGTGTGATTCCGGGCGGTCTTTCGAGGCCGTGGCCGACCTCTGCGAGCTCTCGGCCCGTCGCGACCCGGCCTTGGCGCGACTCGCGCGCGGACCCGGAGTGAAAATCGCCGCCTGTTACCCGCGCGCCGTGAAGTGGCTTTTCGCCTCGGCCGGCAGCCCGCTCGATCCCGGTGCCACCGAGGTAGTCAATCTGCGCGAACTCCCCGAGGACGCTGCCGCGGCGCGCCTGCTCGCGGACGACCTCCAAACCAACCTCCCGCCCGATAAATCATCGGCGGCGGCAACCTCGACCAGTTCACCGGCGTCCTAGCCCCGCTTCCATGTCGATACGCGACCAGAAACCGTTGCGGGTGGTTCTCTACGAGGGCCGGGACTCGACCCCGCTTGAAGGGGAACAGCGGTTCGCCGCGGTCTCACGCCTCCTGCAGCAGGGCTTCGCGATCACCCGAGTGGGTGGAGCGGGCCGCACCGCGCCGGCGGACGACAGCGCGGCGCTGGTGCTCGGTCGCTTTGGGGGCGAAAAGGCGGCGGATTTTTCCGCGGGCACCTCCAACGGTCAGGTGCGGGTGCGCGACATCACGGGCCTCGACGCCGAGCAGGTCGCCGCCGAGGTGGAGGCCGCGCGCTCCGAGCGGCAGGCTCCGGCGCCGGGCGCGTGGAAACCGTGGTTTCCCGTCATCGATTACGACCGCTGCACGAATTGCATGCAGTGCCTGAGCTTCTGCCTCTTCGGCGTGTACGGCGCCGACGACGAGGGCCACATCCAGGTCCAGAACCAGGACAACTGCAAAACCAACTGCCCCGCCTGTTCGCGCGTCTGCCCCGAGGCCGCGATCATGTTCCCGAAGTACAAGGCGGGGCCGATCAACGGCGACGTGGTCAAGGACTCCGACCTGCAGCGCGAGAAGATGAAGATCGACATCTCGGCCCTGCTCGGCGGCGACATCTACTCGATGCTGCGGCAGCGCAGCGAACGGGCGCAGTCGCGCTTCTCCAAGGAACGCGACTCCGACAAGGCCCTGAACGAACGCCAGAAGTGCCTGACCAAGCTCGCCCAGGCTGGTGACATCCCGGCCGAGGTGCTGATGAGCCTGCCGACACCCGATGAGATCCTGCGCCGCGCCGGCGAGGCGCGCGCCAAGGCTCAGGCTGCGCTCGCCGTCCAGCAGAGGTAGCCGCGCGATGCTGCCCGCCCTCGTCTACCGCACGGTCCGCTCCGCGGACCCGAAATGCTTGTGGAAGTTCGCGTGGAACTTCGGCCTGAAGGGCATGATCTCGGTCGAGAAATTCAAGCGACGGCTGAAGCGCGGCGAGTATTTCCCGGCCTTCCTCCACCTTTCGATCATCAACACCTGCAACCTGCGCTGCCAGGGGTGCTGGGTCGACGTCACCGCCCGCGACGCCATCGATGTCGACGCGCTGAACCGTGTGATCACCGACGCCAAGCGCCACGGCAACGCGTTCTTCGGCATCCTCGGGGGCGAGCCGTTCCTCCACCCGGAACTCTTCACGATCCTCGAGGCGCATCCGGAATGCTATTTCCAGATCTTCACCAACGGTCAGGCGATCACCCCGCAGGTGGCGGAGCGCCTCCGGCGGCTAGGTAACGCGACGCCGCTGATCTCGATCGAAGGACGCGAGGTCGTCAGTGACGAGCGCCGTGGCCGGAAGGACGTGTTTGCCCGCACGCTCCGCGGCCTCGAGGCCTGCGTGGAGGCCGGGTTGCTCACCGGCGTCGCGACCAGCCTCTGCCGCAGCAACATCGACGACCTGCTCACCGAGGACTGGCTCCGCGAGCTCATCCGCCGCGGCGTGCACTACGCGTGGTTCCACGGCTACCGGCCGGTCGGTCCGCAGCCCAACTTCGATCTCGCGCTCACGCCGGAGCAGCTGGTGCGCATCCGGCGCTTCGTCACCGACGCCCGTGCCCGCCTGCCCATCGCGATCGTGGACGCCTATTACGACCACGACGGCCGGGCGCTCTGCCCGATGTCGACCGGCATCAGCCACCACGTGAGCCCGCGCGGAGACATCGAGCCGTGCCCGATCCTGCAGTTCGCGGTGGAGGACATCCGCGATCCGCGCGGCGTTGTTGAGACGATGCGCACGAGCACCTTTCTGAAGGATTTCCGCGAGCTCAGCGCGCGGCACACCCGCGGTTGCGTCGTGCTGGAGCGACCCGACCTCGTGAAGGACATCGTGCGCAAGCACGGTGCGCGCGACACGACGGTGCGCGGCACGGCGATGGCCGAGCTCGACGCGATCACCCCGCGGTACTCGCAGTGGCTGCCGGGCGAGGAGGTGCCGGAGAAGCACTGGATGTACCGCCTCGCGAAAAAATACTGGTTCCACGATTTCGGCGCCTACCGTGACGTCGCCCACGACGCCGAGGACCGGGCGCGCCGGTTGCGCGCCGTGTTGGCGACCAGAGAATAGTTGGCACAACGCCTTCCAAGGACCCCAAATACCCCGATGAACGCCGCCCCTCCCGCGCCGCTGTCCGCCGAACCCCTCGCCGCGATGGCCGTGCCCCGCCATGCGGTGCAACAGCGCTTCCGCACCCCGAAGGCGAACATCCCGCCGACCCCCTTCGAGCGCACCCGACTCCTGCACGCGGTGCGCGACTACGTCGCGGAGGTGAACCCGGTGCCGCCGCTGCCGATGACGGAGCTGCGCGAGCACGCCGACCACCTGACGGCCCGGCTGGGCTGCAATCCTGTTTACCGCGATTACCTCGGCGTGCTGCTCAACAATGAGATCTGGCGTGAGTCGCTCGCGGCCGTGCCGTTCGAGAGGCGTCTGCTGCTCCTTCCGAAATGCATGCGCGTCGAGAGCAAGTGCCCGGCGCCGTTCGACGAGTTCGGTCTCCTCTGCAAGCAATGCGGTCTTTGCACCATCCAGGACCTCACGGCCGAGGCCGAAAAGCTCGGCTACGCCGTGCTCGTCGCCGAAGGCAGCGCGGTCGTCATGTCGATCATCCAGACGGGCAAGATCGACGCCATCGTCGGCGTGAGCTGCCTCAGCGTGCTGGAGCAGGCCTTCCCGTACATGGAGGCCGCGGCCATTCCCGGGGTGGCCGTGCCGCTGCTTCAGGATGACTGCATCGACACCACGGTCGACCTCGATTGGGTCTGGGAATACATCCACCTTTCCAGCGAGGACCGCACACGCCGGCTCGACCTCGGCGCCCTGCATGAGGAGGTCGATCTCTGGTTCACGCCCCCGTCGCTCGAGCTCATCATGGGCACCGCCGAGGGTGAGACCGAGCGGATCGCGCGCGAGTGGCTCGCCCGCGCCGGCAAGCGCTGGCGCCCTTTTCTCGTCGCCTCCGCGTACCAGGCGTTGCGCAGCGGAAGCCCCGGTGCGCCCCGGCCCGACGATCTCCGCAAGGTGGCTGTCGCCGTGGAGTGTTTCCACAAGGCTTCGCTCATCCATGACGACATCGAGGATAACGACGCCTTCCGCTACGGTGAGAAGACCTTGCACGAGGAGCACGGGGTCGCCGTGGCCCTCAACGTCGGCGACCTCCTGATCGGCGAGGGTTACCGCCTGCTTGCTTCATGCCAGGTGTCAGCCGAGCAACGCGTACGCCTGCTCAAGGTCGCCGCGGACGGCCAGCGCCAGCTCTGCCGCGGCCAAGGTGCCGAACTGTGCTGGGCCCGCCACCCGGAACCGCTCCGGGCCAACGCCGTGCTCGATATCTTCCGCCGTAAGACCGCGCCGGCCTTCGAGGTCGCCCTGCGGCTCGGGTCGCTCTACGCGGGGATCGCGGCGCACGACGAGGTGTCCGACGTGCTGGGTCGCTACAGCGAGGCGCTCGGGGTCGCCTACCAGATTCGCGACGACCTCAGCGACCTCGGCCTTGGCGGCGAGACCAACGACATTGCCGGCCTGCGTCCCAGTCTGCTGCTCGCGGTGGCCCACGAGAAGGCCAAGGGTGCGACGAAGGATCAGCTCGCCGCGCTCTGGAGCCGCACGTGGCCGGAGGGTCTCACGCCCGCGGCCGTCGAGGCCCTTTACCGCGAATTGGGCGCCGTCGAGCGGGCCGAGGTGTTGCTTGGCACGTTCAAGGAGGAGGCCATCCGCTCCCTGCACGATCTCGAAAACCACAACCTCAAGGGCCTGCTCCGCCGCGTACTCGGGAAGATTTTCAACGATGTCGAAATCAAGGGCTGGTGCAAGGAGCAGGAGGCGGCCAACCGCGCCGCGCCCCGAATCGTCCCTGAAGCCGTGCCGGCTTGAGCCTGCGTCTCCAGCTGCTCCAAGTCGCCCGACTTGCCCCCCGTTTGCTCGGCGACTCCACCGACCTCGTCCGCGCTTTTTTTCAACGGCAGCTTTCCGCCGAGGGCGCCGGGCTCGATCGCTCCGGGCGCCCCGACTTGTATTACACGATTTTCGCACTCGCCGGATTACAGGCGCTTGACGTCCCGCCGCCTTCCGAGCGCGTGGAGGCCTATCTCCGCACCCACGGCGACGGTGCCTACCTCGACTTTGTTCATCTCTCCGCGCTGGCCCGCTGCTGGGGCAGCATCGGACGCGAACGCCTGTCGGCGGAAGTTGCGAACGCGCTGCTCGGAAGGCTCGAGACCTTTCGCCAGCCCGACGGCGGTTACGACGGCGATCGCGCCAAGGGTCATGGCACTGCCTACGGCGCGTTTGTCGCCCTCGGCGCGTACGAGGATCTTGGCCGGACGCCTCCCCAGCCGCTGCAACTCGTGAAGGCGCTGGGCCGCCTTCAGTCGGCCGACGGAGCCTGGAGCAATGTCGCCGGGTCCAAGCTTGGCGCCCTCAACGCCACGGCCGGGGCCGTGACGCTCATCACCCATCTCGGGTTCCCCGTGCGTCCCGAAGTCGGCGACTGGGTGCTGCGCCAGGAACATCCCCAAGGCGGCTTCCTGGCGGTGCCGGGCGCGCCTATGCCCGACCTCCTTTCGACAGCCACTGCGCTCCATTGCCTCGGAGCTCTGGACCGGCGCATCGACAGCGCGCTGCACGAGCGCTGTCTTGATTTCATCGATACACTGTGGAGCGCGGAAGGCGGCTTCCACGGCCACTGGGCCGACGACCATATCGACGCTGAGTACACCTATTACGGTCTCTTGGCACTCGGGCATCTGGCGGTCTGAACCTGTGGCCCCGATCCGCGGGAGGTGGGGGGACTTTTTCGAAGTCGGTCTTGCGCTGAGCAGATTCAAGCCCACTGGTACCCGCCCTCTTATGTCAGCCAAGCCGACCTCGCGTCTCCCTGTTCTTCTAACTGCCGTTTTGCTCTTTGCCGGCAACAGCTCCAATGCCGCCGATTCCGGCACCACGGTGATGACGCCGTTCAAGGTGGAGGCCGAGTTCGGGGTCGACGGCCTTCGCATCCAACCGTCGACGGCCGTGCTGAATCCTTATTTGTTGGAGCAGCACGGGATCCAGCAGCTGCAGGACCTCTCGGGCGCGGCGCCCAACCTGTTTGTCAGCAACAGCGACACCCGCGGGTTCGGCGACGTGATCGCGCTGCGCGGAACGACCAACTCGATCTTCTTCAGTTCGCCGGGTGTGGCGCTCTACATCGACGACGTACCGAGCGGCTCCGTGTCGGCCTACCCGAGCGGCCTGCTCAACATCGAGAGCCTGACCGTAAAAGCGGGCCCGCAGGGAACGGAGTACGGACGCAACGCCGCCGGCGGCGTGATTGAAGTCCGGACCCGCGAGCCGGGCAATCGCCACCAAGGCAAGTTACAAGTTGCTTATGGCTCCTTTGCCTCTTCGGCTGCACAGGCCTCTTTCGAGGGTCCGCTCAGTCCCACCTTGGGCTACTCGGTTGGCGTCGGACTGGAGGAGCGTGAGGGATTCATCACCAATTCTTTACAGAAAAAATCCGCCGACGATCGTCGTTCCGTTTCCGCTCGCGGCGCCCTTTTCTGGCGGCCCGATTCCGCCACGAAGCTTCGGCTGTCGTTGCGGCATGAGAAGACGAGTGATGACGCCACCCGGTTGACCTCGCTCTACAGCCCCGATCGCTTCTCCGTCGCCTCGAACATCAACGGCGAAACCAAGGTTGAGCGCACTCAGTACTCCGCGCAGTTCCGGCGTCAGTTGGGCTGGGGTTCACTGGTCGCGACATCGGCCCGCCAATCGTGGAAACTGGATCCCTCGCTCACCGACTTGGATTTGTCGCCGATGTCCCTCGCTTATTCCCGCGTCGTGCAGGACGAGGACCTCTGGACCCACGAGTTGCGGGTGGAGTCCAAGGCCGCCGCCGGGCAGCCGCGCTGGCGCGCTGGTGTTTTCGCCTCGGATCTCGACACGACCTCGGACGCCCAGCGCGAGTTCATGGTGCCGCCGAGCGCCTACGTGCCGCCGGGGTTCATCCAGACCGAGCGCACGCAGTACACCATCGGGCAGAAGAACCTGGCGGCCTTCGGTTCCCTCGAGCAGCCGCTCGCGCCAAAAACCCAGCTTAAGCTGGGCGTTCGGGTTGAGGATACCTCGTCCTCAATCGATCGCTCCAAAGTGAGCTCCAATAATTTTCGCTTCCCGACACCGCCGGAACCCCGTCTCACACGCGATCAGAACCGGAATGAATTCTCCGCCAGTGCCGGCCTGCAGCACGGCTTGTCTTCCAGTGCTAACCTGATTTTCCGCAGCGCTTTGGGGAAAAAGCCGGAAGGCTTCAGTGGCTTCACGAGCAATCCTAACCTTGCTCGCTTCAATAACGAGCGCCAATGGTCCAACGAGGTCGGAATCACCTTCGGTGACGCCCGCAGTCGTTTCGGCGGAAGCCTCGTCGGATATTGGGCGACGATCAAAGACTACCAATTCGAGCGCACCGTTCCCAACTCCACCGACTACGTCGTGGTGAACGCTAAGGAAGTCTCATCCCGCGGCATTGAGGCGAAGTTCATGTGGAGTCCGGTGGAAAAACTCTGGTGGGATGTCCAGTTGGGCACCACTCAGGCCAACTTCGAGGACCACGCCGACTCCTCGGGTGCCAAGGTCAACGGACGTCAGGTTCCGTTCGTGCCAAAATACACGCTGCGCACCGGCGTGACCCTCAGCTTGACCCAAGCCCTTTCGGTCAACGCCAGCTATGCCGCGACCGGCAGCACCGCTTATGATGAACGCAACACGGCCACCTTCACCCAGAAGGCGTACGGCTTGTTCAACGCGCAGATCCGTTACCGGGTCGAGGGTTGGACGGTGGCGGTCTACGGCCATAACCTAACCGATCGCCGTTACGACCAGTTCATCAATCCGGAGATCTTTGCCGGCAGCCCCGGGGCGCCTCGCCGAGTCGGGGTGCAGTTGAGCTTCGAGTACTGACGACCCCGTCTGGAGCCGCCCGCGGGGTGTTGCGGGCGGTTTAGGTCGGGGCAACGAGAGATAGGCCCGGCGGAAAACCGCCTTGCGGTTTCGCGAGTTGGCGCCTGCGTTGCTGGAGACTGCAACCGAACGGGGCTTTCGCTCGTCCGTAGCAGAGTTGCCCGCCGCTCCGAATCCTCATCGCCTTTTGTAACCATGAGACCCGCACCCCGGTTTATCGCCCTGCTCAGCCTAGTTCTTGGGATCAATTCCGCCTCGGCCGCCTCCGGCTGGCTCAATTGGCGCGGACCCGACCAGAACGGTGTCTCGAAAGCAGCCCAGAAGCTTCCCGACTCGCTCGAGATAGGCGGCCCGAATCACCGCTGGTCCTACAAGGTCCGCGGCGCAGGCACGCCGGTCGTCGCCGACGGCCGCGTCTACGCGTTCGGCTTCTACGGGGAGACGACCGACGTCGAGGAGACGCTGCTCTGCCTCGACGTGAAGACGGGACAGAAGATCTGGGAGTATCGCTTCCGCGATTACCTCAGCGACACCACTTACAACCGCTATGCGATCGGTGCACCGGTCGTCGACGCCGAGACGGGGAACGTCTATCTGGAGTCAACTTGGGGCCAGCTCATGGCCTTTTCGCGCGACGGTAAGCTGCTCTGGGAGCATTCGATGATGGAGGAGTATGGGCGGCTGACGTTCCCGAACGGCCGCACCGGCTCGCTTGCGATCGACGGCCCGCTGGTGATCACCGATGGCATCACTGCCAATTGGGGTGCCGACGGTCCGGCCCGCAACCGTTTCTACGCCTTCGACAAGCGCACCGGTGAACTCGCGTGGTTCTGCACGCCGGGCATCGAGCCGCTCGACAGCACGTTCGCCACGCCGGTCTTCGGCGACCTTGGCAACCAGCGCGTCATGTACGCCGGCACCGGCTGCGGAAACATCGTCTGCATCAACGTCCGCACCGGCGAGCCCGTGTGGCGCTTCCGCCTTTCGCAGTCGGGTGTGAATGCCGATGTGCTCCTCGCCGGTCCGGGTAAGTTGATCGGCATCCACGGAAAAGAGAACGTCGACGCCACGCACCACGGCCGCCTCGTCGCGCTCAAGATTCCGACCGAATACCCCGCCGGCCCGAAGCCGCTTGTGCTCGGCAAGGACGCCGAGATCTGGCGCAACGACGAGTTTGTGGCGTTTTCCAGTTCGCCACTCCTTGTGAACGGCCGCGTGTACTCGACGATCGCGACCGGCAGCCTGCTCTGCGCCGACGCCGCCACGGGCAAACTCATCTGGAGCGAGAAGCTCGCTCCCGATCAATTGCATGCCTCACCGGCCTACGCCGATGGCAAGTTCTACGTGCCGATGCACAACGGTACCGTCCACGTGCTGAAGGACGCGGGCGACAAGGCGCAGGTCATCTCGGTGAACAAGATGGATTCCCTCTGTCTCGGTGCCCCGTCGTTCTACGGCGACTCAGTCTTCATCTTCACCAAGGAGTCGCTCAACTGCTTCGGCCCGAAGTCCTCCGCGCCCGTGGTCCCGCCCGCCGTGGCCGTCGCGCCGGAAGCCGCATCCACCGCTCCCATCACCCAGATCCAGATCGTTCCGGCGGAGTTTGCGCTAAGTCCGGGGCAGTCGCGGAAATTCACCGTCTGGGGCCTTGATGCCGCCGGCCGCCGCGTGAAGCCGGTCACCAACGAGGTCACCTGGGCGAAATTCATCCCGCCGACGGCCCTCGTGAAGTCGGAGGTCGATGGCGAGCTCAAGGGCGACACCTTGGTCACCGCCCCGACCGCGAAGATGTCCGCCGGACAGTTCCAGGCCAAGTGGAACAACCTGAGCGCAGTGACGCGCGGCCGCATCGTCGCCGGCTTCGGCTACAAGGAGGGGTTCGAGGCCTCCGTGCTGAACCAGAAGAACGAGGCCGGTGAAGCGGTGGGTTTCCCGCCGTTGCCCTGGCTCGGCGCCCGCGTGAAGTGGCACGCGATCGAAAAGGACGGTTCCAAGGTTGTGACCAACCGGCTCGATAATATTCTCTTCCAACGGACGATGAACTTCGTCGGCCGCTCCGACATGCGGAACTACACCGTGGAGGCCGACGTGATGACTGACGGCACCCGCCGCGTGATGTCCTCGGTGGGGCTAGTGAACCAGCGTTACCTCATCGCGATGGTCGCCAACAGCCGCATCCTCGAGATCTCGAGCAACCACGAGCGCGTGAAGGAGTCCGTCCCCTTCGACGCCCAGCCCAACGTCTGGTACCGCCTTAAGACGCGCGTCGACAGCGACGGCAAGGGTGGCGGCTGGGTCCGCGCGAAGCTCTGGGAAAAGTCCAAACCCGAGCCGGAGAAATGGACCATGGAGTTGCGCCAGGAGAAGCTGCACCAGCAAGGTTCGCCGGGCGTTTTCGCTTTCTCCCCGCAGGCGCTCAAGCGCGTGTACATCGACAACCTTTCCCTTGTCTCCAATGAATAAACCCCTCGCCCTCCTCGTTGCCGCATCCCTTGCCGTGCCCGCCCTCCGCGCGGGCGAATGGCCGATGTGGGGCGGTACGCCGTCCCGCAACATGGTGGCCGTCGCGCAGGGTATCCCCGACGACATCCACAGCGGGAAATTCATCCCGAAGACCGAGACGATCGACCCCAAGACCACGAAGAACGTGAAGTGGGTCGTGAAGCTCGGTTCGCAGACCTACGGCACACCGGTCGTCGCCGGCGGCCGCGTTTTCGTCGGCACCAACAACGAGTCCCCGCGCGATCCGTCCCAGCAGGGCGACCGCGGCGTGCTCATGTGCTTCGACGAGAAGAACGGCGACTTCCTGTGGCAGCTCGTCATTCCCAAGGTCGGCGCCGGCAAGGTGAGCGACTGGGAATTTGTCGGGCTCTGCTCCGCCGCCGCGATCGAGGGTGACCGCGGTTGGGTCGTGAGCAACCGCGGCGAGCTGATCTGTTTCGACGTGAAGGGCATGGCCGACGGCAATGGCGGGCCGTATACCGACGAGGCTAAGTTCTCGTCCGTCGACGGCAAACCGGTCGCGGTCGGGCCCAAGAGCGCCGACATCCTCTGGGTCGCCGACATCCGCAACGAGCTCGGCATCTTCCCGCACAATGTCTCGAGCTGCTCGCCCGTGGTCGTGGGGGATCGCATCATCATGGCGACGTCCAACGGCGTCGACTGGTCGCACCTGAACATCCCGGCCCCGCTCGCGCCGGCGCTCATCATGGTCGACAAGAACACCGGCAAGGTGATCGCCGAGGAGGCGTCGGGCGTCTCCAAGCGCGCACTCCACGCCAGCTGGGGCTCGGCCGCCTACACCGTGGTCAAGGGTGTGCCCACCATCGTGTGGGGCGGCGGCGACGGCCTTTGCTATGCCTTCGACTTCAACCCGTACCAGCACCCGGAAGGCTTCCCGGCGCTGAAGGAATTCTTCCGCTACGATGCGAACCCGCCGGAGTACCGCACGAAGAACGGCCAACCTCTGAAATACGCCACCCACGACGGTCCCAGCGAGATCATCTCCACCGTGATCACGCATGAGGGCCGCGCCTACATGGTCATAGGCCAGGACCCGGAGCACGGCGACGGCGTGGGCATGATCAGCTGCCTCGACCTCACCGCCCGCGGCGACATCACCGGCAAGGCCGTGTGGACGAACAAGTCGATCGGCCGCTCCATCTCCACTCCGAGCCTGCACGAGGGCCTGCTCTACCAGGCCGAGTACAACGGCAACATCCACTGCATCGACATCACGAACGGGAAGATCCTCTGGACCTACGCCACCAACAGCCGCATCTGGTCCTCCACTCTGGTCGCCGACGGCAAGGTCTACTGCGGCACCGAGGACGGTGAGCTGATCATCCTCCGCACCGGCCGCGAGATGAAGCTCGTCGGCAAGCCCGAGTTCTTCTCCCCGATCTACGCCAGCCCGGTCGTCGCCAACAACCTCCTCCACGTCGCGACGATGACGCACCTGTTTGCGATCGGGAAATAAGGAGTTAGTCGTCTGGCCCCCGTCGCCCCCACGGCAACCGCCGCGGGACATTTTCCTTCTTACCTTTAACCTCCCCTCTCATGAGCAGCAAATTGACCGCCCCGGAAGCCCAGTCCGCCCTTGATGCCTGGACGCGCGAGATGATCGCGTGGCATTTCTCGCCCGCCACGGGCTGCGACTACTGGCTCAAGTGGGCCGAGCAGGCCGGTTGGAATCCGCTGAAGGAGATCACCCGTTTCTCCGACCTCACCCGCTTCGACCACTTTGACGACGAGGTCCTGCGCAAGGAGCAGCCCGAGCGCTTCGTGCCGAAGGCCTACGCCGGTCGTCCCTATAATGTCTTCGAGACCGGCGGTACCACCGGCATGCCGAAGCAGCGCATCGGTTGGGACGACTACAAGGTGGATTACGAGGAGTTCAGCGACCACTACGGCCCGGACTTCTTCCCGAAGGGCGCCAACTGGCTGATGGTCGGACCCACCGGCCCCCGCCGACTGCGCCTCGCGATCGAGCACCTCGCCAACTACCGCGGCGGCTCGTGTTACTTCGTCGATCTCGATCCGCGTTGGGTGAAACGGCTCATCGCCATGGGCGAGGGCGCCATGGCCCGCAAGTACCAGGAGCACGTGATCGACCAGGCGGCCACGATCATCCGGCACCGGAACATCCAGTGCATGTTCACCACGCCGCGCCTCCTCGAGAACCTCGCCGAGCGCATGTCGCTCGTGAAGGCTGGCATCAAGGCCGTCTTCGCCGGCGGCACCACCATGACGCCCCAGTACGTGCGGTTCGTCGTCGAGGAGGTGCTCGAGGGTCAGATCAACTTTGCCCCGACCTACG
>JAURJO010000188.1 GCA_030832235.1 Verrucomicrobiota bacterium | reverse complement strand
CTCGCCGCGCGTTGCCAGCACCTCGAACGCTGGCAGGTGCCGCGCGCCACCTTCCCCGAGGGCCGGCCCGGCTATCTGGCGTGGCGCCGCTCCCTCTACACCCGGCAGGCTGGACGCGCCCGCGAGTTGCTTGTTTCCGCGGGCATCGACCCTTCCGCCGCCGCCGAGGTCGCGACCTGGGTCGCCAAGGAGGGGCTCCGCAGCAATCCCGGCACGCAGGCGCTGGAGGACGCCGCGTGCCTCGTGTTTCTCGAAAACGAGATCAGCGCCTTCGCGGCGGCCCATGCCGATTACCCAAGGGAAAAGTTCATCGAGATTCTGCGCAAAACCTGGCGGAAAATGAGCCCCGGTGCCCACACCGCCGCTCTTGGGCTGGAACTGCCGCCCGCCATCGCGGAACTGGTCCGCGCTGCCACGGCGGAATAACCGCTCTCGCTTCGCGCACCCTTTTTCCGTGGCCTTCAACCGTGCCGTACAGCCACGCTCCGCGGCCGTGACGCCCGCCGCCTACATCGACCGCCATCCCGAAGCCCTCCTGCGCCGTCTACGCCAGCTGGTCGGCATCCCGACGGTCAATCCGCCGGGCGAAAACTACGACCGCATCACCGCACTCCTCACCCGTGAACTCCGCGCCGTGGGGCTATCGGCCGATCGCCATCAGGTCCCGGCCTCGTTGGCCCGCCGGACCCTGCCTCCCGAGCAGCTGGCGTATCCCCGTTTCAACGTACTCGGCCGCCTGAAATCCCCGGGCGCCCGCCGCACCGTACATTTTAACGCCCATTACGACGTCGTGCCCGTCTCGGGCCGCTGGCGTCACGGCGACGCCTTCAGCGGGCGCGAACAGGGCGGTTGGGTCTACGGCCGGGGTACGGCCGACATGAAGGGTTCGATCGCGAGCCTGTTACTCGCGCTGGAGGCCCTCCGCGCCACGCGTACGGCGCCGCTCCTCAACGTCGAGGTGTCGTTCACCGCCGACGAGGAGACGGATTCCACGCTTGGTTCCGGCTGGCTGGTCCGCCACGCCCCCATTTCCCCCGACTACGCCGTGGTGATGGAGGGCGGCGAGGGCCGCACGGTGTGCTGCGGCCACAACGGCACCCTCTGGCTGGAGGTCACCGTGCAAGGCCGCGCCGCCCACGGCTCCACGCCGGAAAAAGGCGTCAACGCCCTTGAGGGCATGGCAGTGCTCCTCCGCGCCTTCGAAGCCTACAAAGTCACGCTCGCCGGCCGGCCGTGGCGCACCCCGGAAGGCCGCGTGCAAAGACCCACCGTCAACCTCGGCGGGGTGTTCCATTGCGGCGAGGGAGCCAAGATCAACACCGTGCCCGCCCAGGCGACTTTCACCATCGACCGCCGCGTGTTGCCGCGTGAGGACCACGCCGCCGCCGAACGCGAGCTGCGCGCGTTCCTCACCGCCGCCGCCCGCCTGATCCCGCGCTGCCGTGTGTCAGTGCGGAAGATCTCGGAGAACTACTCCTCGTTCTCGTCACCGGATCATCCGTTTTTCACCGCGATGGCGCGCTGCGTGACCGCCGTGCGCGGTGAGCGAACCCGATTCAACGTCTCGACCGGGTTCAACGACATGCATTTCTTCGCGCACCATCTGCGTATCCCGACCCTCGGCTACGGTCCCGGCGGTGAAGCCTGCCATGGCGTCGACGAACGCGCACGGGTACGCGAGCTCATCGCCAGCGCAAAGATCTACGCGGCCCTGCTCACGTCGTTCGAAGGAACGGAGACGGGCCGGCCCAAGGCGCGCGCCTGAAGCGGCCGGTCAGCGGCCGCAGCAGACCTTGAATTTACGCCCCGAGCCGCAGGGACACGGATCGTTGCGACCGGCCTTGGGAGCGGTTTTCGCCGGCGCGGGGCCATTGCGCACATTGCGCGTGTAGAGCCAGCGGCCTTCGACCCGGGCAAACTCCGCCTTCTCGTGCAGCGCCTGTTCACCCTGTTCGGTCGCGTAATAGGCTGAAAAATCGACGAACGCCGCGTCGGGCGAAGCCCCCGGTTCGTGCGCGTGCACCACGAGGCGCGTCCACGGGATCTCGGCCGAGTCGCCGTCGTCGACGTACGGCTTGCGCGACGTCGGCCGGTACGTGACGTGCAGATAACGCCAGTCGTGCGCCACATGCGCCGTGAAGCGCGAGCGCATCAGCTGCTCCGCCGTCTCCGCCGGCCGCTCCCCGCTCAGGCGCGGGCCGCAGCAGGACTCGTAATTGCGCCCCGTGCCGCACGGGCAGGGCTGGCCCGCCGAGGGTTTCGGGAGGCCGGGAGGAACGCTGGACGTCGACATGGGAAAGTTGCCGCTGGATCAGTCAGCTTTCTTTTTCGAACGGGAGCGCCCGCCACGCGCCGGCTTGCTGCCTTCCGACGCCGGCTTGTCACCGGCTTCGTCGGCCTCGTCATCAGCATCGTCTTCGCCGGCCGCCTTCGCGGCGCGGACATTGAGCCAGAGCTCACCCTTGCCGCTCAGGTTGAACCAGAACTGCTCATTGGCTTGGCCGGCGTAAACGGGCTTCTCGCGGGGCTTCTCCGGCACTTTCAGGCCGGCAGCCACGAGCGCCGCGACCAATTCCTCCACGGTCTTTTCCATTTTACCGGCGAGCCGCTCGACCGATCCGGCGATAGCACCCGTGCGGGTCTCCTTCAGAAGCGGGCGCACCGCCTCGAGGATCGCCGTGGAGACGGGCGCCGCCGTCGCGGTAATCGCGGGAGCGGACACCTCGGAACTTGAAGCAGGTGCCTCGGCGACCGGGGCCGCCACGGGCGCCGGGGCCGGCTCGCCGGGCGGTACCGCTCCGGGGGCGGTTTCCGCCTGCGGCTGCCCGGACGCGTTGGCGTCGGGAACCGGCGCGGAAGGTTCACCGGCCGGCGCCGGCTCACCCTCGCGCTTCTCGCGACCGTTGATCCAAAGACCACCGCGCGAGTCGAGGTTGAGCCACCACTGCTCCGTGCCGAGGTCGGTGTAAACAGCCTGATCTCCCGGCGTCGCGGGCATGGTCAGACCGAGCGCGCCGAACGCAACCTTGAGGTCGGCTTCCTTAACGCGGAGGGCGCGGGCGAGGAACCCGAGACTGCCGGACCCACCGGGGCCGCGGCGGTTGCGACGCAGGTGCGGGCGAATCCTCTCAATGAGCGCCGGACCTTCCGGCAAGGGCTGCGGCGCGGGCCGGGAGAGCTCGCCACCGGAGGCGGCTTCCGCCGGCTTGCGTTCGCCGGCTTCCACGGGGGCTGTTCCTTCGGCCGGCGCGGGCACCGCCTCGGGGGGAGGCGGCTCGATGCGCGTGCCTTTGACCGCCTTGAAGATCTGCCGCGGCTTTTCCTTCGTGTTGATCCACAACTCGCCGCGGCGGTTGATGTTCAACCAATAGAGATCGCCGTCGTACTCGAGGTGCTCGACCGCCGAGTCCTCGTCGGCCGGCATGACAAAGCCGCACTCGACCAGCGCGCCTTTTACGTCGTCCTCGGATTGGTCCCACTTCTTGGCGAGATACTCGACCCCGACCGACATCCCCGGGCCGCG
>JAURJO010000187.1 GCA_030832235.1 Verrucomicrobiota bacterium | reverse complement strand
GCACCCGTTCGTCGGCCAGCGCGCCGTCGTGGCGGATACCGACGCGGCTGCGGCCGATCGCCAGCACGTAACGACGCGCCATCTTCACGCGGACGTGCGGCAGCGCGACGCCGAAGCCGAGGTAGGTCGTCATCGTGCCCTCGCGCGCGAGCAGGCCGCGGAGGAGCGCGTCGGGCTTCAGGTCGGGAAACTTGTCGACGCAGACGGCGAGCAACTCCTGCAGCGCGCCCTCGAGATCGAGGCTGCGCAGGTCGACGATGCGGCCGCGGGAGATGATCTTTTCCAGCCGCATGGCGCGTCAGCCGCTCAGCCGGAACTCAGCGCTCCCACTTCAGGGCGCCCTTCCTGACCTCGTAGATCAGGCCGAGAACGAGGACGCCGATGAAGAAGAGAACCGGACCGAGGATCGGGATGCCGCCGGCGAGAAACTCGCGGTATATAAACGTCCACGGGATCAGGATCACGACCTCCAGATCGAACAGCATGAAGAGCAGCGCCGTGAGCCAGAACTTCACCGAGAAGCGCGTGTGGACCAGGCCCTCGCCCGCCACGCCGCACTCGTACGCGCTGTCCTTGATCTTGTTTGGCCGGAAGCGTTGGCCGAAAAGATGGCTCGCGCCGATGACGCCTCCGGTGATGAGCGCGGCCAGCGCGGCTTGAATCAGAAACGGAAGATAGTCGGCGGAAGTCATGGACCGTAGGGAAAAAAGTGGCCGCACGGCTCGTGCGGCCGCAAGTGGTAATTTGGCGTTCGCGGCCGAGCGAAACACGGCGCGGAAAACGACGGAGATTCCCGTTGACGCACCGGAAACGCGCGCCTTTGTTCCCCGCTCCTCCAGTGGCTCGGTAGCTCAGTTGGTAGAGCAGAGGACTGAAAATCCTTGTGTCCCCGGTTCGATTCCGGGCTGAGCCACCACTTTGGAACCCGCCCCGCCGGCAACGGCGGGGCGGGTTTTTTGGGAAACGCAGCTTGAAGTGACTCACGCGGGATGGGGGAAGAACCCTAATCGATCGCGAATTTTTTTCCTTGGGTGGAGGCAAGTAGGTTCGCGGACTGGTCCCGTTGTGCCACCGCCCCCCCACCTTCACGCGCTGAGGTTCATCGCGCTCTGCCTGCTGGCGGTTACCAAGGCGACCCTCGCTGCTCCCGTAGCCGAGCCACGGACCTACCGAATCGCGGTGCACCGGGAGTCGGGACCTTTTTCGTCCCTGGATCCGGATGGTCGCCCCTTCGGATTCGCCACCGACCTCCTTGGACAGATCGCGCGTCGTAGCGGGGTAAGGCTTGAGCTCGTTCCCGGCTGGTGGTCGCAGCACCAGAACGCCTTCCGCGAGGGAAAACTCGACGCGTTGTGCGGCATTAGCCCGGACGCCGAACTCGATCACGCGTCGATGGCCTACTCCATCCGCTTCGTTACCGTCCATGCCGTGGCCGTGACGCGAGCCGGAAAGCCGGCGCTTTCAAATTGCGCCGACCTGATCGGAAAACGAGTGGGACTGATCCGCGGTAGCACCGCCCTTACATACTACCGCGAGAAGCAGCTTCCAGAAACGAACCTTTTAACTTTCCCCAATGCGCCGGCGCTCGTGCGCGCCCTTCGCGACGGGGAATGCGATGTCATCATTTCAACCAATCTCTCCCGACAAGGATTCGAGGACATGCGTGGGCTGGAAGCCCATTTCCTAGCGGACCTAAAATTGGATTTTTTCATCGCAGTCCGGAAGGGCGACTTTCGCTTGCTCTCCATCCTGAACGAGGGGATCGCCAGCGCCATGCGCGATGGCTCGTATGACCGCTTGTTCTCCCGATGGATCGGACCGGTGGAGCCACGGGACATCTCACCTGCGGAGCTGAAACGCTATGCACTTCCCCTTCTGCTGGTCGCGGCAATGATAGCGATGGCCTTCATTTGGCAGCGAAGAAACATCCGGGTGATCCAGCACCACGCCGCGGAGGCAGAGCAGGCGAACATCGCCAAATCCCGCTTCCTCGCCTCGATGAGCCACGAGATCCGTACCCCGATGAACGGCATCTTGGGCATGACCGATCTGCTGATTTCGTCCCGCCTCACCCCGGAGCAGCAGGATATGGCGCTCACGGTGCGCACGTGCTCGGAGAGCCTGCTGCGGATCCTGAACGACGTGATCGACTTCGCGCAGATTGAGTCCGGCAAGCTCACGTTGGACAAGGCTCCGTTGTCGCCACGGGAAATCGTGGAGACCTGCCTGTCGTCGGTCGCTGCAGCGGCGCGGGAGAAAAACCTCGAGCTCGTCACGATGATCGAACCCGACGTGCCGGACTACGTGCTCGGCGATTCCTCCCGGCTTGGCCAGGTGCTCCTGAACCTCGTAAGCAACGCGATCAAGTTCACCGAGCGGGGTCATGTCAGCGTGGGTATCAGCCGAACGAGCAACCGCGATGGCCGCATCGAGCTCCACTTCGAGGTGCAGGACACGGGCATAGGTCTTTCCACCGATGAACAGTCGCGGCTCTTCCGGGCGTTCACCCAGGCCAACCAGTCCACCACGCGCAAATACGGCGGCTCCGGGCTGGGCCTGGCCATCTGCCGCGAGATTGTGGAAGCTATGCGCGGGAGGATCGGCGTCGAAAGCGCGCCGAACCTCGGCTCCGTTTTCTGGTTCACCGCTTCGTTTGCCCTGTCGGACCGCGCCCCCGTCACCGTGCCTGAATTGAGCGGCCGCCGGCTTCTGGTAATTGACGACCATCACGCGGTCATAACCAGCCTTAAACGAGAGCTGTCCGGACGGGGCGCGATTGTGGATGCGGCCCTCAATGCCGACGAGGCGCTGCAGGTCGCCCGCGGCGCCCTGAATTCCGGAGCCCGCTATTCCGTGGTCCTGATCGATTGGGGCCTGCAAGGAGCCTCGGGGCTAGAGCTGATTCGAACCCTGCGGCAATTGCCGGGCCTCACGAATCTGCCCTTCGTTCTGACGAACGAAATCGGCACACCGGTGCCCGACGCTATTCTCAGTAGCCATGGAATCCGCGGTGTCCTGCGCAAACCGCTCCGTCGAATGCAACTCCTCGAAACGCTGGCCCAAGCGTCGGCCGCTGCGGAGCAGGCCGGCTCCGCACCCCGCTCCCTCGCGGGCTAAGCCAACGAAACCACTCAGGAACGCCGAACCGTTTCGGCAGGCGCACCCGCAGGCACGGCGCCCCCCCCGGCAATCCCGCGCCAATGCTCGAGGGACGCGTTCGCCCGCCGCAGTCGAGCCTCGGTTTCTGTCAAAGCCGCCTTGGCTTCACCCAGCCGGCGCGTAGCGGCCGTGAGATCCTTGGCCGCTCCGGCGGAAGCCTTTTCCAGGACGGACTTGGCGTCGCCCTTCGCCGCGGCAAGCGCCTGCCGGGCTTTCGCAACGGCCTGCGCGGCCCGTTTCTCGGCGGCCTCCGCGGACTCCAGCTCCTGACGAGCCTTGGCGACGGCGGCCATCATCTTCTCCAACCGCTCGGAACAAAGCTGCACGCGCGCGGCGAGCGGCGGAGGGTTGGCGTCGAGATCTTCGAGGACGCGGCCCGAGTTGATTTCCCAGACGGAAACCCTCCCCTTCCAATCGCCGGCCACGACGCGGGCGCCGTCATCGCTGAAGGCCACGCGGTTCGGAAGTTCCCCGACCGAGGCCAGCGTGCGCACGTTGCGGCCGCCGGTCTCCCAGAGCTGCACCTTGTTGTCCCGGCCGCCGGTAACAAGTTTCCCATCCGGTCCGAAACGCACCGCGAGCGCGCCGCCCGGATGCGCGGTGATACTGCGCAGGGCCGAGCCGTCGGCGGCCTTCCACAGTTTCACCGTTCCATCCTCGCTCGCCGAGGCGAGCATCGCCGAATCGGCCCGCCACGAGACGCCGCTGATCGCGCCCTTGTGGCCGTTCAACGCGAACAACTCGTGACCGGTGTCGGCCTCCCAAAGGAAAAGTCCGCCATTGCGATCGCCGCTGGCGAGCCAACGGCCGTCGGGCGAGAACTCCACCGCGGTCACCCAGTCGGTGTGTTTGCGGACCCGGTGCTCCAAGCCGCCGTCCCGCGTGCGGTAAATCTTGAGCACGCGATCAGGACCGCCGAGCGCGACCCATTGCTGGTCCGCGCTGAGATCGGCGGCGAGCACCGAGTCGTACTGATCACCCACGGTGATCACCCGCTCGCCGCTGGTGATGTCCCAGACGACCACGCCGCCCGAATGCCCGCCACGTCCGCCGGCCGCCAGCAGCAGCCGGCCGTTCCGGCTGAAGCGCAGCTCGTGCAGCGCCCCCTCGGCGAACGGCAGCACTCCGGCGAACTCGAGGGTGTCAGTCCGGTGCAGGACCACCTGCCGCGCGCCACTGACCGCCACCACCGGTGCCCACGGGCTGTGGGCGAGCGCGGTGATGGCAGGGTTCGCCCTCGCGCGCACCGCAGGCTCGAGCGGTAAGCGACCCGGCATCGGCGGCGGTCCCTCGGGACGTCCGGTCGCGACGGATTTCAATGCAAGATCAGCGGCAGGCTTGGAGGCCGCAATCGCCTTGCTGTTCAAACCCTGCAGCACCCCTCCCTGGATCCAGCGCCGGATCAGCGCGATGTCGCGATCCGCCAGCTTGGAGTTGGGCGGCATCGCCGGTTCCTCGGCGTGGGTGATGACCCGGAAGAGCATGCTGCCCTCGGGATCACCGGAATTCAACGCCGGCCCGCTGCCCCCGCCCTTCAGCACACCGGCGAAGGACGTGAGGTCCAGGTCGCCTTTCAGCTTATCGGGATTGTGGCACTTGAGGCAGTTGTCGCGGAAGACGGGCAGGACGTCGTCCTCGAAGGTGACCTTGCGCTCCCCCGGCTCCGCCGCGTGCGCAGCGGCGAAGAAAATCAAGAGGGCGGAAAAAACCGCGCGGCGTGAATCCGAAGGCGCGTGCATCAGTGGTTGAAGACGAACTCCTTCGCGTTGAGCAGCGACCAGAACAGGTCGTTGAGCACGTCCGCCTCCCGCTTACCGTCGCCGAAGAAAGCGGCCAGCCGCCCGAGCTCGGACCCGGTCGGCGGCCGGCCGAGCGCGCGCAAGTAAAGCTCCTCGGTGATCGCCGCGCGCGGGCGGCCCTCCTTGAGCCAGCGGGCGACGAGTCCGCCGGAATTGATCTTCGAATTGATGGTGTCGCCGTTGAGCAGATGCAGCGCCTGGGAAAGGTTCGGCTCCATCTTCACCTCGCAGGAGCACGGCGTCTCGCGGGTGGCGCGGCCGAACGTCGTGAGGAAATAATTGCTCGTGCGTCCGTCGGCGATCTCGACGGCGCGCGTGCCGGGCGCCTGGCCCCGGAACTTCTCCGTCGCACCCGTGATGCCGCCGATCGCGTCGAGCAACACTTCGGCGCGGATGCGCCGGACGCGGCCGGCGGCGAAATTCCGGTCATCGCCCGAAGGCTCCCGCGCCGCGGCGAGTTGGTAGGTGCGGGAGTTGCAGATATCCCGGATCAGCCGCCGGAAATCGTAGCGGTATTCGACCAGCTTGGCGGCGAGCGCATCGAGCAGCTCGGGATTGGACGGTGGATTGCTCACCCGCACGTCATCAACGGGGTCGATGATCCCGATCCCGAGGAAGTGGGCCCAGATCCAGTTCGCCAGGTTGCGGGCGAAATAGGGGTTATCCGGCGCGGTGAGCCAGTCGGAGAGCACCCGCCGGCGGTCGCCGCCCTTGGGAATCTCCGGCTGCACGCCGCCGAGGAACCGCGGTGCGACGTCCTTGCCGCCGACCGGATGCCGTACTCCGCCGCTGGCGCCGTTGTAGATGACCGCCTCGCGCGGATCCTCACCGGGCTTGCGGCCCACCTGCGCGAAAAACGCGGCGAAGCCGTAATAGTCGTTCATCGTCCAGCGATCGAACGGATGGTTGTGGCATTGCGCGCACTGGGTGCGCACCCCGAGGAAGGCCTGCGCGACGTTTTCCGAGAGCTTCAACGGGTCGCGCTCCACCTTGTAGAAATTGGCGGCGGGTTCCTCAAAGCTCGGACCGGTCGCGGTGAGCAGGGAGCGCACCATGGCGTCGGCCGGCACCGAACCGGTAATCTGCCCCTCCAGCCACTCGTGGTATTGCGCGGCGGACTTCGCGCTCATCTGCACCTGCTGGTCGGCGCTGCGGATCTGCAGCAACTCCGCCCACTTCATCACCCAGACGTCGTTGAACCCCGGGCTCGCGAGCAATTCCTCCACCAGCGCCGCGCGCTTCCCGGGCGAACGGTCCGCGAGGAACGACCGCACCCGCTCCGGCGACGGCAGCAACCCGGCCAGATCGATGCTCGCGCGGCGCAGGAAAGTCGCGTCGTCGCAGACCTCCGCCGGCACCACGCGCAATCGCCGCAGCTTCGAGTGTACCAGCGTATCGATGAAGTTGCGCTCCTCGACCTTCGGCCAGCGAAACCGGAGATCGCGCGGGATCGCCAGCACCTGCGCGCCGACCGCCAGCCCTTCGTAGCGCACGGTGACGAAAGCTTCGCCGCGCGCCAAGGCGGACACCCGGCCCGCTTCCGACACCTTCGCCACCGCGTCGTTGTTGCTGAAATAGGCGGCGAGCGCGGTGACGTCACGATCGCTGCCGTCGGCATAGACCGCGCGCACGTTGAACTGCTGCCCCTCGCCCACCCCCTCGATGACCGACTGGAGCGGATGCACCTCGAGTCGGATCACCGCCGGAGCGGCCGCGGTGTCGCGCGGGGCACCAGCCTCGATCCAGGCCAGCAGCGTGCGGTAGAGGGGGCTGTCGGCTTTGAAGCGCTCGCCCCCCGTGTGGGGCACCCGACCGATGGACTTTTCCAAAAGCGTGCTCTCCTCGGGCAGGGCGAGGTTGACGCGCCGTCCGATCGACTCGCGGGTGAGGCGGAAATAGTCTCCCTCCGGATCGTAGCCGAAGAGCGAAAGCCGGAAGCCATCCTTGCCGCGGGAGGCGCCGTGGCAACCGCCGGAGTTGCATCCGGCCTTGGTGAGCACCGGCATCACGTCCTTGGTGAAACTGATCGCGTCCGCGACCTTGGCGCGGGCGACCGTGACCGGCACGACCACGGAGCGTCCCTTGAATTTTACGCGTAGCTCCGTTCGCCCGTCCGCCACCGGCGACAACGAGGCCGACGATAAAACGGCGATGCGTTTATCCGCGACGGAAACGGCGGACTCCGCGGTCACTTCCCGTGTCACGCCGTCGTCGTACAGCGCCTGCACGATGAAGGACTGCCGGTCGCCGCTGCCCTCAAGGTTGAGGGCGGAAGGATGCACGCGCACTTCGGTCAGGGAGGCCGCCGCCAGCGGGACGGTGAACAAGACGAAGGGCAGCCCGCGGAGCACAACTTGGAGTATTCTCAACGCGACTGGACTCATGGGGAAACACGCGCGGGATCCGCGGCGGCCAGCGCCGGGGGACGGCGAGGCGCGTCGATCCGCAGCACACTGCCGGGAGCGACGACATGCAGCATCGGTTCGCCAGCCTGCCGGACGGTCACCCGGCACGAAACGTTCTTATGCGAGCCGACCGGGCTTTTCTCCGACGTCACAATCTCGAAGCTAGCCTCGCGGCTGTCGGCCCGGAGCATGACCGGCGCGGCGGAAACCCCTTCGGGCAGGCCGGCGAGGCGCGCCTCGGCCTCGCCTTCAAAAGGAGTCTTCACCTCCAGCGAGCATACCATGCGACCGGTCTTCCCCTGCTCCACCTTGGCTAGCTCCATG
>JAURJO010000186.1 GCA_030832235.1 Verrucomicrobiota bacterium | reverse complement strand
CGACTTGATCGGCGACGACGCGGAGTTTTTCGCGTTCCCGGGCGAGGCGCTGCATCGTGAGCATGAAATTCGCGCCGCGCGCGCCGTAGACCCAGCAGAGGCGAAAGATGAGGTGGTCGCAGCCGGCGGCGCGGATCGCCTCGTCACCCGCGTGCTTGGTGCGGGCATAGGCGCCGAGCGGGTTCGGGGCGTCGGTCTCGACGTAGGGCGTGGTCTTGGTGCCGTCGAAGACGTAATCCGTGGAATAATGCACCAGCAGAGCCCCGCGTTTCCGCGCCTCCTCGGCCATGATGCCAGGCGCATCCGCGTTGATCTGGGTGGCGAGCGCGAGTTCCGACTCCGCCTTGTCGACCGCGGTGTAGGCGGCGGCGTTGATGATGACATCGGGCGCGGCGGCGGTGATCGCGCCGCGGACCGAGTCGGGTCGGGTAAAGTCGACGTCGGGGTAATCGATGCACGTAACCCGCGCCAGCGGTGCGAGCGTGCGGCGGAGTTCCCAGCCGACTTGGCCGACTTTGCCGAACAGCAGGATGTTTTTCATGCGCGAAGGAGCGGCTGCTCAGAAGAGTTTCTCGCGCGGAATGTCGCGCAGGAGCGGCGACTGGGTGTCGCGGGCCGAGAGCAGCGGTTGTTCGGTGGGCCAGGGGATGCCGACGTCGGGGTCGTTCCAACGGAACCCGATCTCATCCTTGGGCGCGTACAAGTCGGTGCACTTGTAGTGAAACAGCGCGTTCTCGCTGGTGACCACGAACCCGTGGGCGAAACCCGGCGGCACCCAGAACTGACGCTTGTTCTCGGCGGAGAGGGTCACGCCGAACCATTTCCCGAAGGTCGGCGATGCCCGACGGATATCGACCACCACGTCCCAAACCTCTCCTTGCCACACCGAGACCAGCTTGCCCTGCGGATTCGGGTTCTGCGCGTGCATGCCCCGCAGGGTGTGGCGGCAGGAGAACGAGAAGTTGTCCTGCATGAAATCGAGCGTGATCCCCGCCTGCTGGTAGCGGGCGCGGTTGTAGGACTCGACGAAGAACCCGCGCGAGTCACCGAAGACCTTGGGCTCGATGATGAGCGGGCCCTCGAGCGGGCAGGGGAGGACATTCATGGAGGCGGGAAAGAAGTCGTCCGAGGGAACGTGGCGGTCGAGATACCGACAAGGGCGAATTCCGGATTCCCGTCCGGCTCGCGGGTTCATTCCTTGGACCGCGAGTGGAACCGACCGCCGCGCGCGGCGGCTGAAATCCGTCTTTGCGTTTCGCGGTGATTCCGTCTCCGTTCCGCCCCCGTGCCCGATCCCCGAGAGATCGTCGTGGTTTGCACCGCCAATGTGTGCCGCAGCCCCATGGCCGCGGCGCTCTTGCAGCATGCCTTGGCGGCCGAGTCCGCCCCCCTCGCCGGCCTGAAAGTTTCCTCGGCGGGCGTGGTGGCGCGGCGCGGGGATTCCGTTTCGGCCAATTCCGTTTCCGCCCTGAAAAAGGTCGGGCTCGATATATCCGCCCACCGCAGCCAGCCGCTCACGCAGGAGATGATGGACCGCGCGCTTGCGGTGCTGTGTATGACCGAATCGCACCGCGACATGATCCGGCTTCAGACCGACCGGCCGCCCGCGAATCTCCACCTTTTCCGCGAATTCATGCCCGGTTCGGTCGACCGCGAGATCGGCGATCCCTTCGGGGGTCCGTTGTCGCTCTACGAGGCGGTGCGCGATGAGATGGTGGAATCGATCCCGTCGTTGCTCCGCCACTTGCGCGGGCTGGCGGGTTGAGAGGCGCGGGGTGATCGGCTGACGGGCCGGTGGATGCCGCCGGCCGGGGACGAGTTCGTAACGCAAGACGTGACGCAGGCGGGGTGGACGCCGCTTTTTTGCTGGCGCCGGCCGGCGCGGCCGCGCGCAATCGCCCGCAATTTCCGCCATGTCGCTCAACGCCGCCCCCCTCCGCACTCTGGATCCTGAAGTCCACGCCGCTGTCGCCGCCGAGCTGGCCCGCCAGCAGAGCCACATCGAGCTCATCGCCTCGGAGAACTTCACGTACCCGGCGGTGATGGAGGCTCAGGGCAGTGTCCTCACCAACAAGTACGCCGAGGGCTACCCGGGGAAGCGCTGGTACGGCGGTTGCGAGCAGGTCGACAAGGTTGAGACGCTCGCGATCGAGCGCGCCAAGAAGTTGTTCGGCGCCGAGCACGCCAACGTGCAGCCGCACTCCGGCTCCCAGGCCAATTTCGCCGTCTACACGTCGGTGCTGCAGCCGGGTGACAAGCTCCTCGGCATGAACCTGAGCCACGGCGGCCACCTCACGCACGGCAACCCGGCCAACTTCTCCGGCAAGCTCTACAATTTCTGCCAATACGGCGTCCGCGAGGACAACGGTCTGATCGACTACGACGAGCTCGCGGCCGTCGCGGCGCGCGAGAAGCCGCGCATGATCACCGTCGGCGCCAGCGCCTATTCCCGCGTGATCGACTTCGCGCGCATGGGCGAGATCGCCCGCGGGGTCGGCGCGATGCTCTTCGCCGATATCGCGCATATCGCAGGTCTGGTCGCCGCCGGCGTCCATCCCTCCCCGGTGCCGCACGCCGATTTCGTCACGACCACCACGCACAAGACGCTGCGCGGCCCGCGCGGCGGTCTCATCCTCTGCCGTGCGGCGCACGCCAAGGCCGTCGATTCCGCGATGTTCCCCGGCGGCCAGGGTGGCCCGCTCATGCATGTGATCGCGGCCAAGGCGGTCTGCTTCGGCGAGTGCCTCAAGCCCGAGTTCCGCGCCTATTCCGAGCAGGTTGTGCGCAACTCGCGCGCGCTCGCCGCGGCGATGATCGGGCGCGGTTACAAGATCGTGTCGGGCGGCACCGACAACCACCTGATGCTGGTCGACCTGCGGCCGAAGTTCCCCGAGCTGACGGCCAAAAAGGCGCAGGAGACCCTCGATCTCGCCCACATCACCTGCAACAAGAACACGGTGCCGTTCGAGACCCGCAGCCCGTTCCAGGCGTCCGGCATCCGCCTCGGCACGCCGGCGGTGACGACACGCGGCTTCAACGAGGCCGACATGTCCGAGATCGCCGCGTGCATCGATACCGTGCTGGCCGCCATCGGCACCGCCGGTGAGACGGCGACGATCGATTCGGTGAAGGTCCGCGTCGCTGCGCTGACCGGCCGTTACCCGCTGCCCTACCGCTGATCCCGCGGGCGGGTTGCTCCCCGTTTCGCGGTGGCGCCGGTTGCCACCGGCTCCCGGTTTGCTCCTTGGCGCGAGTCGCCCGAGGGGCTTTTCTTCGCCTCCCGCACCTTGTCCTCCGCCGAATCCCAGCCGCCTTCCGGTGCCGCCCGACCGCTGTCGCTCGGCGTGATCTTCCTCACGCTGTACATCGATCTGGTCGGGTTCTCGATCGCTTTCCCGTTAGGGCCGGACCTCCTCGCGTACTACCTTGGAATCGAGGGTAAGACCGGCGCGCTGGGTTGGATGGTGGCGCAGGTGGAGTCGCTGGCCGCCGCGCTCGGCATCGCCAGTTACGCGCCCGTGCTGTTCGGCGGCGTGGTCGCTTCGGTTTTCTCCGTGCTGCAATTCGTGTTCGCGCCGTTCTGGGGTGAACTCAGTGACCGCCGCGGCCGGCGCGGGGTGCTGCTGTTCACGGTGGCGGGCACCGCGGCGAGTTACCTGCTCTGGGCGCTCAGCGGTTCATTCTGGCTCTTCCTGCTCGCCCGCGTCGTTGGCGGCGCCTTCAGCGGCAACCTCTCGGTCGCGACCGCCGCCGTCGCCGATGTGACCACGCGCGCGGAGCGCTCGCGGGCGATGGGCTTGGTCGGGGCGGCGTTCGGACTCGGCCTCGTCACCGGGCCGATGCTGGGCGCGCTTTCGGTGCGCTGGAACCTCGCCGAGCAGTTCCCGGCGCTCCGCGCCATCGGGGTCAATCCGTTCTCGGTTCCCGCGCTGCTGGCGCTCGCGCTCAGTTGCCTCAACCTCGTCTGGATCTCGGCGCGATTCCGCGAGACGCGCTCGCCCGGGGCGCGAGCCGCGGCGACCGAGCCCCGCCTCCGCAACCCCCTCGCGGCCATCCTCGGTCTCGATCGCGCGGAGCTGCGTCGCGTCAACCTCGTCGCCTTTGTCTTCTCCGTCGCATTCGTGGCGATGGAGGCGACCCTGACCTTTCTCGCCGCGCAGCGCTTCGGTTTCAACGCGCGCGACAACGGCTACCTGCTCGGCTTCCTCGGCCTTTGCGCGATCGTGACGCAGGGCGTGATCGTCCGGCGGCTCCTGCGCGTAGTGAGCGAGCTGCGGGTGCTGGCCGCCGGGCTAGTCGCTTCGGCGGTAGGCTTCCTGCTGGTCGGTTTCTCCGCCGCACCGTGGCAACTTTACGCCGGGGTAGGTGTGCTCGTCTTCGGATCGAGTCTCGTGAACCCCTCTACCACCGGCTTGATCTCGCTTTACGCGGGAGCAGACGAACAGGGGCGGGTGCTCGGTATTTTCCGTTCCCTCGGCGCCCTGTCGCGCGCGATCACGCCGGTGCTGGCGGGTGTTGTCTTCTGGGTCTGGGGTGCGCCGGTGGTTTTTGTCGCGGGAGCGGTGTTCACGCTGGGAGCCCTGGCTTTCTGCCGCGGGCTGCCGGCGCCGGGCAAATGAACCGGGCGGTGCGGGTGTTCCGGCGCTTGGGTGCCGTTGCATGGCCGGCTCTGGGCCTGCTTTTGTTTCTGGCCGGTTGCTCCGGCGGCGGGTTTCGCTCCGCCGCGCCGCAACCGGGCCGCACCACGCTCCCCGCCGCGGGAGTGTCACTGTCCGCGGAACTCATCGGCAATCTCCTCGTGGTGGAGGCGCCGGGTGACCGGTCAGGTCCGCGCCGCTTCCTCGTCGACACCGGTTCTTCCGTCACGCTGGTGACGCCGGAAATCGCCCGTCGGTCGCCGGGCCGGGGTCCGGTCGCCGCCGGTGCCGCGCCGCTGCGCGTGAAGGGCGCCGAGGGTTCGGTGGTGGAGCTGCCGCGGTCTTCGGTCGGCCGCCTCGACCTCGGTGCGGCGCGTTTCGAGGACGTCGACGTTGTCGTGCACGACTGTGCGGCGATCTCGGCCCACCTCGGGAGGCGGATCGACGGCGTGCTGGGCTTCCCTCTCTTCCGTGAAGTGCTGCTGACGCTCGATTACCCCGGGCGGCGGGTGACGCTGCGCCCGGCGGGCGCGGGCGAACGGCCAGAGCCGGGCACGACACTGCGTTTCGACGATGCACGCAAGGTGCCGCTGGTGAATGTCGGGATCGGCGGCCGCTCGCTGATGATGCTGGTGGATTCGGGCAGCGACGCGGTCTTCAGCCTGAACCGCGCGGGCCTGGACCTTGAGTTCGCGCACGGGCCGGTGCGTGGCACCGTAGTAGGCACTCTCGCAGGGGAACGGGAGCAGGAAGTCGGTCGCCTGGCGGGAGACATCACAGCGGGCGACGTGGTTTTCGCGCGGCCGCGGGTGGATTTTACGGACGAGCTTTCGGCGCTTGGGGGCGGAGCCCTGCGGAACTTCGCGGTGACGTTTGATCAACGCCGTGATCGCGTCGTGTTGGCAAGAGCGGGCGGTGGGCCGGTGGAAACGCCGCCCCTCCGCAGCGTCGGCCTTAGTTTTTCCAAGACACCCGCGTACTGGCGCGTGGCGGGAGTGGTGCCGGGCTCGCCCGCTGAGCGGGCCGGGGTTGAGCGCGGCGAGTTGATTGTGCGCATCGACGGGGAGCCGGTGGGCCGCTGGGACCTGATTCGCTACGAATCGCGCATCGCGGCAGGCGGAGAACTGGAACTTACCTTCATCGAGGGAAGTCGCGAGTTCCCTCGCCGGGTGCGGGTGTTCGACCTGGTCCCATAGGAACGCATCAGCCGGGTTTAGGGTTGGCGAGGCGCGGAGCACGGACCACGTTCGCGCGATGATCAAGGTGCTCTTTATCGGCGACGTCGTCGGCCGCCCCGGGCGGGACATCATCGCCGACCGGTTGCCGCGCATCCGGCAGGAGCACGCGCTCGACCTGGTCATCGCGAACGCGGAAAACGCCGCCGCCGGCGCCGGCATCACCGGATCGATCGCGCGGTCGTTGCTGGAGAGCCGGGTTGATGCGATCACGCTGGGCGACCACGTTTGGGACCAGCGCGGGTGGGAGAACGAGATCACGCAGATCGACCGGGTGTGCCGGCCCGCCAACTTGCCGCGTTCCTGTCCCGGTTGGGATCACCTCATCGTGGAGGCCCGTGGATTCCGGGTGGCGGTCTTCACCGTCCTCGGCCGCACCTTCATGAACCTGAAGGCTGATTGCCCGTTCCTCACCGCCGATCGCATGATCGCGCAGCTGCGGGGGCAGGCCGACGCCATCATCGTCGAGATTCACGGCGAAGCGACGTCGGAGAAACAGGCCTTGGGCTGGCATCTTGATGGCAAGGTCACCGCGGTGATTGGTACCCATACCCATGTCCCGACCGCCGACGCCCGCGTGCTGCCGAAGGGCACCGGCTTCATCTGCGACGTCGGCATGACCGGCCCGTACGAGAGCGTGCTCGGTCGCGACATCCGGCCGGTGGTGGACAAGTTCTTGGACGGGATGCCCCGGCGCTTCGAAGTCGCGACCGGTGACACCCGGCTTTCCGGCGTGCTGTTGGAGATCGAGCCCGCGATGGCGCGGGCGGCGCGGATTGAGCTCCTGACCGTGCGGGCCTAACTGCGGACCACGCCGGCCTCCTCGAACACCCCGAGGTGGCGGAAGCGCTCGTGGCGCGTGGCGAGCAGGCGCTCGACATCGAGGCCGCGCAGATCGTTGAGATGCTTCAGCACCGCGTAACGCAGGGCTCCGGCGGCCTGCGCGAGATCATTGTGGGCTCCGCCGCTCGGTTCCGGTATCACCTCGTCGACGACACCGAGTTTCTCGAGGTTGTCGGCGCTCAGTTTCAGCGCCTCGGCGGCCTTGGGAGCCGCGGCGCCGTCCTT
>JAURJO010000022.1 GCA_030832235.1 Verrucomicrobiota bacterium | reverse complement strand
GGCCCTGGTGGTGTGGCGCGGCCGCGGCGCGATGACGGAGGGTTCATGGCGGCTGCTGGCGGTGATCCTGGCCCTCGGGGGCGTTTGGGGACTGCAGCTGGCGGCCGCGGGCAGCGGTTCGTGGCTGCGGGGGGAAGGATGGCTAAGCCCGTCCGCCTCGTTCGCGTGGGACGACTTCGCGCGGAAGGGGTGGGTCGTCTGGGCGCTGGCAGGCGGTATTGTCCTCGGGGTTGGTTTCTTTCGCCGGGGAAAGTCCTGGAACTGGCATGGTTCGGTTTGCGGTATTTTGGCAGTGGGCACGGTGGCGCTCGCCTTTTCGCTCGGCCTCCAGATCCGGAACACTTCGCGGGGGGCGGTGGTGAGTGGGCGCAATTTTTACGGAGTGCTGTCAGTCTTCGAGTACGAGAAGGACAACCCGCTTTCGCATCATCACGTGCTGCAGCACGGTCGCATCACGCACGGGTTGCAGTTCACGGCACCGGATCGCGCCGCGCAGCCGACGTCCTACTTTCCTCCCCGGAGCGGACTCGGCCTGGCGCTGCGAAATTTCCCGCGGCAGGAGAATCAACGCATCGGGCTGCTGGGGCTCGGCGTCGGCACCGTGGCCGCTTATGGCAAGGCCGGCGACGTCATGCGCATCTATGAGATAAATCCGCAGGTGGTCGATATCGCGCGGAAGCCGTTCACCTATCTGGCGCTCAGCAAAGCGAAGATCGAGCTGGCCGTGGGCGACGCGCGGCTCGTGATGGAGCGGGAGCCGCCGCAGAACTTCGATCTGCTGATCATGGACGCCTTCAGCAGCGATGCTGTTCCGGTGCACCTCCTCACGCGCGAGGCGTTCGAGATCTACCAGCGGCACCTCAAACCCGACGGCGCGATCATCGTTAACATCTCGAACCGCTACCTCGACCTGCGGCCGGTGGTTGAAAACGCGGCGCGTCTGCTCGGCTACGA
This sequence comes from Verrucomicrobiota bacterium, assembly GCA_030832235.1. Classification (GTDB taxonomy): domain Bacteria; phylum Verrucomicrobiota; class Verrucomicrobiia; order Opitutales; family Opitutaceae; genus ER46. The sequence continues at coordinate 4,915 of JAURJO010000022.1, read as the reverse complement.
TGTGCTCAGCATCGACAGTGACGATGGCGCCGGGGAGGACGAGGACGGCGGCTGGTGGTTCTACGCCGCCACCTTCATGGTGCTGAGCAAGAACAAGGAATTTATGTCGCGCGAAGCCCTCCGGGCGGTCGCGAGCCCGGTCGCGCCGGCGCGCACCGACATCCCGCTCTGGACCGACGACTACGCGAGCATGTTCAAGATCCTGAAGTAGCAGCGAGGGCACGCGGAGTCGGTTCAAGAACGGCATGCGAAAAACACTGATCGGTCTTGCTTCCGCCGCGGCGGTTTTGGCCGGGCTCTTCGTCTGGCGCGACCCGGAGCGTGGTCCGCTTGACGCCACCGCGCGGGCGAAGGCTCCGGGCGCGTTTGTCCCGTTGTCGGCGGGGCAGGTGCACTACGAGCTCAGCGGACCGGAAGGCGGTCGCATCGCGGTGCTGGTGCACGGGTTCTCGGTTCCGTCGCACATCTGGGATCCGACGTTTCGTGCCCTGCGCGAAGCCGGCTTTCGCGTTTTGAGGTTCGATCTATTCGGCCGAGGTTGGTCGGACCGGCCGGATGCGGCGTACGATGGTCCGTTTTACGAGGCGCAGATCGACGAACTTTTGCGGGCGCTTCGTCTGGAAGGTCCGGTGGATCTTATCGGAGTTTCTTTCGGCGGCTACCTCGTTGCGCGGTATGCCGCCGGTCGGCCGGAACGCATCCGCACGCTGACCCTGATCGACCCTCTGACCATGTCGCGGCCGGCGCCGTGGTACTACGAACTGCCGGCCATAGGAGGCCTGGCTTACCAGATGTTCAAGGTTCCGGGGCTCGCGGAGGGGCAGGTTGGGGATTTTCTCCAACCGGAGCGCTTTCCCGACTGGGCCGACCGTTACCGGCCACAGATGCGGTATGACGGTTTCGGACGCGCCCTGCATCGGACCGCCCTTGGATTACGGTCCGTTGATTTCGACGGCATCTACGCGGCGATCAACCGCGCTCCCTATCCGCTGCTGCTGGTTTGGGGAAAGCAGGACACGGTACTTCCCATCAGGGGAGCGGAACGTGTGAGGAATGCGGTGTCGCGCACGCGGTTCGTCGCGTTCGATAATGCCGGCCACCTGCCGCACTTGGAGCGACCCGAGATCTTCGAGCCGCTCCTGCTGGATTTTCTCCGACGGTCCACGGCGCGCTGATACCGGCGCGCACGCGACCCGGTCACAGTTCGCGGATCGAGATATTGCGGAACTGAACGAGGCTCGAGGCGGGATTGTACTTCCCGTCCTTGAAGCCGCCGTGGTGCTGGAGGGCGAGGGCGCCCTTTTCCGGGACGCCCGGCAGCTGCGCGTTGTCGATCACGGTCTTTCCGTTGAGCACGACGGTGAGACGGTCTCCCTTCATCGTGATCTCAAAGCTGTTCCATTCCCCCACGGGTTTGTCGGCCCGGACCTTCGGGGTGACGCCCGCGCGGACCGCCGGCGGCATCTTCTGGTCCATCCGGTAGCCGTAGACCTCGCCCGAGCCGATCGGCCAGCACCAGATGTTGATCTGCGCCTTGCTGGTGCCTCGCACGTAGATACCGGAGTCGGCGTTGGGCGTGGGGGTGATGATGTCCTTCCCGTCGGGTCCCTTTTTGTGGCTGCCGTCGGGTAGGACGGTGGGAACCGGGTAGAGCCCGGTCGTTTCCTTGATGCGCCAGTCCATGCGAAGCACGAAGTCCTTGTACTCCTTCGCGCTCCAGAGGTTCTTGTCGCCCGGGGCCTCGCTGCGCGCATCGTAGTCGATCACGCCGTCGAGCACCTTCCAGTGCCCGTTGTCGCCGGCGGGTACTTTCCACGCGGAAAGGTCACGGCCGTTAAAGAGGGAAACGAAACCGGCGTCGGCGGCGAAGGCCGGCAGGGTGAGCGCGAGTAACGCGAGCGAGGCGGGGAGGCGGAGCAGGTTTTTCATGGGGTGGTGGAGTGCAGGTTGGGTCCGATTCGCGTCGGCGCAAGGCCGCGGTCTGGCGCGCCCCTCAAGGCTCCTCGTCGCCGGACTTTCCCTTCCGTTTGCCCGCCTTGCCGGCGCGCTTCGGTCCGTTGCGCTCGGCCGCCTCCTTTTCCTGCTCCCGCATGAAAGCCTCCCGGGTGGCGAGGTTGGCCCGGTCGCGGAAGACGGGAAGCATCGGGTCCTTTGTTCGTACCATCCACGCGTCGAGCGTGGCGATCAGCTCGTCGCGCTTCGCACGATGGGCCGGATCGTTCACGAGGTTCCGCCGGGCGTCGGGATCGTTCTTGTAGTCGTACATCTCCTCGGGAACGCGGTTATCAAAGAGGCGCAGGCGCGCATCGATCGCGGGGTCGGTCTTCGCGAGCGCTACCATGCGCCGGTAGGTCACGGTGCCCTTGGTGGCGGTCGCCATCGCGCGGGTGCCGTTGGACCACGGATTGAAAAGGTAGCCATGGTCGCGAGTGATGATCGAGCGCATCGGGTGGCGGTTGCCGCCGGAGTTTTCGTTGTACTCGGCGACGATGTAGTCGCGTCCGGATTGGGTTTCGCCGCGCAGGATCGGGGCGAAGGAGCGTCCGTCCATGCCCGCGGGATGCGGCAGACCGGTAATGTCGAGAAGGGTGGGGAGGAGGTCCACGGCCGAAATCAGGTGGCGGTCGTCGACCGCGCCGGCGCGCGTCACGCCCGGCCAGCGGATCATCCAGGGGGTGCGGGTACTGTGGAAGTAGAGCTGGGTCTTCGCGAACGGCAGCGGCATGCCGTGGTCGGACAGGAAAAAGATGACCGTGCGCTCCTCCTCGCCGGACTCGCGCAACGCGCGCAGGATCTCACCGAGGCTGTCGTCGGCGCGCCGGACGGAGGAGTAATAAAGCGCGAGCTCCTTCCGCACCTGGGGATCGTCGAACAGGAAACCCGGGATCGGCACCTCCGCGGCGGTGAACACGCGGCTCGGGCGGTTCTCGTCCATCCGTCCATTCTCGCCGTAGAACGGTTTGTGCGGATCGGAGATGTTCACGTTCAGACAGAACGGCTTTCCCGCTTTCTTCGCCTCGGCGATGCCGCGCCGGGTGGAGATGTGGTACGAGGCAGGCTTCTTCTGGTCGAGCTGGGCGCCGTCGGGCTGCGTGTCGAGGACGACGTCCCAGGCCGGATACGGCGACCACGGAGTGGAGTGGGTGACCTTGTGGCGGATGCCGGTGTAATAACCGGCGGCCTTCATGAGGTCGGCCATGACCGGGTAGGAGTTGCGCACCTGGTAGAAGCCCTCGACGCCGTTATTATGGGGATAGCGGCCGGAGAACATCACGTTCCGCGAAGGCATGCAGTTCCCCACCTGTACGAAGGCGTGGTTGAAGCGGAGGCTGGTGGCGGCGAGCCGGTCCATGTTCGGCGTCGTGTCCTTCAGCCGGCAGCCGTAGACTCCGACGGAGTCGCAGCTCATGTCGTCGGCCGTGATGACGAGCACGTTGAGGCGCTCGGCGCCACGCAGCGCGGTCGCTGTCTCGGAGATTAGGAGGAGAACGGCGGCGAGGGCCGGGGCGAAGAGGGCTTTCATGGGGTTCAGGGTAAGACGCCGCCGAGGCGGAAAAGCGACAAGCGCTGAATGCGGGGAGCCAACCGCGCGTGTTTGAAGAAAGGCCTTGTGCGGTCTCGCGGATAGCAACCACGCTTTCGCGCCCTCAATCCGGGCACCGCCCCGTAGTCTCCCATGGTTCCTCGTTTCCCAATTTCCCCCGACGGTCCTGAAGTCTCGTCCCTCGCCTTCGGTCTCTGGCGCCTCGCCGCCGACCCCGAGGGCACCTCTCCCGCCCGGGTGCGTCGCAAGATCGACGCCTGCCTCGCGGCCGGCATCACGACGTTTGATCACGCCGACATCTACGGGCTGTACACGTGCGAGGGGTTGTTCGGCCGCGCGCTCGCGGAGGAGCCGGCCCTGCGCGACCGGATGGAAATCATCACCAAGTGCGGCATCAATGCTGTCTGCGACAACCGCCCCGGGGTGAACATCGCCCATTACGACGCCACCGCCGCCGCGATTGAGCGGTGCGTGGAACGTTCCCTGCGCGAACTCCGCACCGACCGGATCGACGTCCTTCTCATTCATCGCCCCGACTGGCTGACCAGCGCGGAGGAAACCGCACGCGGCCTGCAGCGCGTGATCGCCTCGGGCAAGGTGCGCCACGTCGGCGTTTCCAATTACAACGTTCACCAGTACTCGCTCCTCGGCCGTTTTCTGGGACGGGCTCCCGTCACAAACCAGATCGAGATCAGCCTGCTGCACATGGACGCCATCTGGGACGGCACGCTCGACCAATGCCAGGCGGCGGGCGTGCACCCCATGGCGTGGTCGCCGCTGGGAGGCGGACGAATTTCCACGGGCGACCAACCGGAGTCGGTGCGGACGCGCGAGGCGCTGCGCCGCATCGGAGCCGAGTATGGCGCCACGGCAGAGCAGATGGCGCACGCTTGGGTAGCCGCGCTGCCTTGCCGCCCGCAGGTCGTGATCGGCACGAACAAGCCGGAGCGCATCGCGGAGGCCGCGGCGAGCGCCGCCATCCGTCTGGAACGCCAGCACTGGTACGAACTCTGGAGCGCGGCGCAGGGGCGCCGCGTGCCGTGAGCCCCGGTTCGCCGTGACCTCCCCCGTGCCGTCGATGCCGGCGATCCGCACACCCGGGCGTCGAGCCGAGGTGGCTTGGTTTTCCGCGCTGTGCGCCGACGACTACGAGTTCCTCGGCGTTCCCGATGGCCGTCTGCGCAGCAGTTTCGAACATTGCGGTGGCATTGTGCGGCTCGCCGACGAACTGGGTTACCAGAACGTCCTGCTGCCTTCCGGTTGGATCGCGGGGCAGGATGCGCTCGCTTTCGCTTCGGCGATGGCGGGACGTAATCGGCAGATCAACCAGCTGGTCGCTTTGCGGATGGGAGAGGTCTGGCCGCCGATGCT
>JAURJO010000185.1 GCA_030832235.1 Verrucomicrobiota bacterium | reverse complement strand
GTCGTTGCGCTACTCTTCCCCGTTGCGCTGCTCAACTACCTCGATCGCCAGATGCTGGCCACGATGAAGGCCTCGATGGTCGGCGACATCCCGACCATCGCGAACAAGGCCGACTGGGGCTTCGTCCTCGGCTGCTTCAGGTGGACCTACGCGTTCCTGAGCCCGTTCGGCGGCTACATCGCGGACCGCTGCAGCAAGCGGTACGTGATCGCCGGCAGCCTCTTCGTGTGGTCGGCGGTCACGTGGTGGACGGGCCACGTTACGACGTTCAACGAACTCGTCGCGGCACGTGCCCTGATGGGCATCAGCGAGGCGTTCTATATCCCGTGCGCGCTCGCGCTGATCTCCGAGTACCACTTCGGCTCGACGCGCTCCCGGGCGGTGGGCGCGCACCAGACCGGTATCTACATCGGGCAGATCCTCGGCGGCTTCGCGGGGTACATCGCCGACTCTCCCGACCACGGTTGGCGCTGGGCATTCTCCACCTGCGGCATGATCGGTGTCATTTACGCGCTGCCGCTGCTCGCCGCGTTGCGTGAGCCTCCGCGCGAGGTCGCCGCCACGACCGATGTCCCGCGCGAACCGGCTTCGGCGGTTTTCCTCGGCCTGCTGGGCAACCGGAACTTTATCCTGCTGGTCCTCTACTTCACGCTGCCGGCGATCGCGGGCTGGGTCGTGCGCGACTGGATGCCCGAGATCCTCCGCGAGAAATTCAGCCTCGGGCAGGGTAAGGCCGGCGTGAGCGCGATCCTCTTCGTGCAGATCGCCTCGATCATCGGCGTACTCATCGGCGGCTCGCTCGCCGACAAGTGGATGCAGAAAACCCCGCGCGGCCGTATCTACACCAGCGCCATCGGCATGCTGCTCTTCCTCCCCGCGCTCTTCAGCGTCGGCAACGCGGGTACCCTCACGGTGGCGATCGTCGGCCTCACCATCTTCGGCCTCGGCTGGGGTTTCTTCGACTGCAACAACATGCCCATCCTCTGCCAGATCGCGCGGCCCGAGTGGCGCGCCACTGGCTACGGGATCATGAACCTCGTCAGCATCAGCTGCGGCGGCTTCGGCGATTGGGCGTTCGGCTGGCTGCGTGACCACGGGGTCGCACTCAACCTCATCTTCGGCGCCTTCGGCGGCATCGCGCTGCTCTCCGGCGCCCTCGTCCTCCTCATCCGGCCCGCGGCCGCCGACGCGTCCCGCGCTTGATCTCCGTGCACCCGCTCCGCGTCCTCCTGCTCGTTTCGTTCCTGGCCGCCACCGCCCCGGCCGCCGGTCTCGGCGATTTCTTCGCGCCGCACCTGGCGCGCCGTTCCATCGCCGGCGCCGTGACCCTCGTCGCTGATCGCGATCGGGTGATAACGACCGAGGCCTACGGGTTGGCCGACGCGGCCACCGGTCGTCCGATGCGGGCCGACACCGTGTTCTGGATCGCCTCGCAATCCAAGCCCATGACGGCCGTGGCGCTCCTGATGCTGGTCGACGAGGGCCGGGTGGGGATCGACGATCCGGTCGAGAATTTTCTCCCGGAATTCAAGGGCCAGCGGGTCATCGCGGAGGACACCGCCGAGCGCACGGTGCTGCGTCCGCCGTCGCGTCCGATCTCGGTGCGCGACATCCTGAGCCACACCGCAGGACTGCGTTTCAAGTCCCCGCTGGAGCAGCCGACGCTCGACGGTCTCGCCCTGCGCGACGCGGTGCGCAGCCATGCGCTGCAGCCGCTGCAGTGGGAACCGGGCACGCGTTACCTCTACAGCAACGCCGGCATCAACATCGCCGGACGGATCATCGAGGTCGTCGGCGGTCGCGCCTACGAGGACTTCATGCGGGCGCGCCTGTTCGAGCCGCTCGGGATGCGCGACACCACGTTCTGGCCCACGGAGGCGCAACTCGCCCGCGTCGCCAAGGTCTACCGCCCCAACGCCGCCAAGGACGGTCTGGAGGAGTGGAAGTACGATCAGCTTCGCTACCCGTTGTCGGACCGCGCCCGCCACCCGATGCCCGCCGGCGGCCTGTTCTCCACCGCGGCCGACGTCGCGCGTTTCGCGCGTATGCTGCTGCGCGGCGGCGAACTTGATGGCCGGCGTTACCTCTCGGACGCCTCGGTCGCGCTCGCCACGCGCCGGCAGACGCCGGCCGGGGTCAAGGAGAGCTACGGGCTCGGCTTCACGGTGGGGCAGGGCGAGTTCGGGCATGGCGGTGCCCTCGGCACCGAGACGAGTGTCGACACCACCACGGGCCTCGTGACCGTTTTCCTGATCCAGCAGGCCGGCTTCATCGGCGACGGCGCCCGCATCCGCACCGATTTCAAGACCGAGGCGCGACGGCTGCACGGCGGCGGGCGCTCGACAGCCCGCGAGTCGGCCGCCGTCGAGGGCACCACGGGCCCGCGCCGTCAGCCTTGAGGACTCCGCGGTCGATTTTCCGCCGGGCACGGTTCCTTCCGGCCGCCCGTCGCCTCGTTGTGCTCGCGGGTCTGGCGTCGCTGCTTCCCGCGGCCGCCGCGGCGCCCAACGTGGTTGTCATCCTCGCCGACGACCT
>JAURJO010000002.1 GCA_030832235.1 Verrucomicrobiota bacterium | reverse complement strand
TGACCGCGCGGGAATTGATGCCCAGGCGGGTGAGGAACATGAACATCTGTTCGGCGGTGGCGTTCTGCGCCTCGTCCAGAATGATGAACGCCTGGTTCAGTGTCCGGCCGCGCATGTAGGCCAGCGGCGCAATCTCGATCACCGCGCGCTCGGTGTGCTTCTGGATCTCCTCCGCCGGCAGCATGTCATGCAACGCGTCGTGCAACGGGCGCAGGTAGGGCAGAATCTTCTCGTAGAGGTCGCCGGGCAGGAACCCGAGGGCCTCGCCGGCCTCGACCGCCGGGCGGGTGAGGATCACGCGCTCCACCTGGTTCTGCAGCAGGGCATTTACCGCCGCGGCCATCGCGAGGTAGGTTTTTCCGGTGCCGGCAGGGCCGATGCCGAAGACGACCGGATGCTCGAGCATCGATTGCAGGTAGAGTTTTTGCGCGAGGGTCTTGGGGACGATCGTCCGGCGGTTGGTTGCGATCACCAGCGGCTCCTCGAGAAGCGACTCCAACTGCGGACCCTCGCCGCGGGCGAAGGCGTCGGTGATGCGATGGAAGTCGGGTGTGCGGATCGCCATGCCCTGCGCGCGGGCTCCGTCCAGGAAGCCGAAGAGTGCTTCGGCACGGGCGAAGGGCTCTCCCTCGCCGTCGATGCGCAGCCAGTCCTCGCGGGTGGTGAGTTTTACGCCGAGCATACGTTCGGCGTGGACGAGGTTCTCCTCCCGGCCGGCGTAGAGCGCCGCCGCGTGGCGCGGACTGGGGAAACGGAGAGTCTTCGAAGCCACGGGTGCGGACTCAGCGGGGCGGCGGTTGACGGTCACCCAGATTGACCGCCACCGAGGCCAGCTTCTCCCAGGTGGCGTCGAGTGACTGCGGTAGGATGCGGGTCTGACCGAGCACCGGCATGAAGTTGTTGTCGCCGTTCCAGCGCGGAACGATGTGGCCATGGAGGTGCGGGATGCTCCCGCCCGCGGCGGCGTGGCCGAGATTGAAGCCCACATTGAAGCCGTCGGCATTCAGGGCGGCGGCGAGGATTCTTTTCCCAAAGATGATCTGGTCGAAGAGGTCGGCGCGTTCGTCTGAATCGAGGTCCTCGAGATTGACGACTTCCCGGTAGGGCACCGCCAGCAGGTGGCCGGGGTTGTAGGGAAAACGGTTCAGGATGAGGTAGGACTGGCACGACCGGTGAACGATCAGCGCCGCGCGGTCATCGCCGAGGGCGGGTAATTCCGAGAAGGGGCGCCGCATCTCGGCCGGGTACTTGGGCGCCTCGATGTACTCCATGCGCCAGTAGGGATGCAGGTGCTTCATCGATATGCGGCGCGGGACGGCGGTAAGGATCTCGGAAACGAGGGTTGAGGATCTCAACCGCCGCCGCCGTTCGTGTCAAAACCGCTCTCCGGCCCCCTCAATGGCGGTGTGGACAGGCTGATCCGCCGATAGCCTGTCCCTGCCAAATAGCCTGTCCCTGTCGGAATTTCGGCAACCTGTCCCCAGCGGTTCCTCAGCTGGAGCACCGTAGTCTGCCTCGGTAGGGGAATTCCCAGATGGAGCTCGATAGCCTGTCCCTGCCTTGCAGTAGCCTGTCCCCAAGAGGACCCGTACAGCCAGGATCCACATCGTCTGTCCCTCGATCCGGGGGTTCAGTTCACAGGCTCATGTCTTCATAAATAGCTTAAAAATAATATTTTAAGTTAATGCTTAGCCGCAGGCGCCCTAGGTGCCATTCTCAGCCCTTCTTTTTCCCCTTGGCGCCGGGGGCGGGGAGGGCGATGCCGGCGAAAGGCAGGTTATTGGGCACAGGGTAGGCACGCGCGAAAGCGAGGAGGCGGGCGACGACTTCGGGGTGAGCGGCCACGACGTTCTGCTTTTCGCCGATGTCCTCCTCCAGGTTGTACAGCTCCAGCCCTGAGGTGCCGCGGTCCTTCACGTAGCCGTAGAAAACCTTCCGGTCGGGCAGAAACAGCTTCCATGGGCCGACCCGAACGGCGTGCAGCTCATTCTGGCTGAAGTAGTGGAAGTGGTCGCGGGCGCCGGTCTCGCTTCTCCCGAGAAGCAGGTCGGTCTGGTCGACTCCTTCGATGAGGCGGTCGGCGGGCGGCGCATAGCCGGCGAGACGTCCGAAGGTGGGCAGGAAATCGAGCGTGGAAAAGATTGCGCCGTTCACGCGGCCCGCCGGCACGCGTCCCGGCCAGCGGACGATACACGGTACGCGCGAGCCACCCTCGTACGAGGATCCTTTGGCTTCGCGCAACGGACCGGACGAACCCCACGCGATCTCCCCCTGATGCGCCGGGCCGAGGCGGTCGGCGGCGTTGCTCCACGGTCCGTTGTCAGAAGTGAAGATCACCAGCGTTTTTTCCCGCAGGCCGAGCTCGTCGAGGGCGTCGATCAGGCGGCCGGAGTGGAAGTCGAGTTCTTCCACCGCGTCGCCGTACAGCCCGCCGCGCGACTTGCCGCGGAACTCGGCGGACGCGCCGACGATCGAGTGCACCATGGTGTGCGCGACGTAGAGGAGAAACGGTCGGTCGCGTTGGGCGCGGAGGAAGACGAGGGCCTTGTCGGTGTACAACTGCGTGAGCCCGCCCATGTCGTCGGTCTCGCCGGCGGGTTCGTTGTTCTCGTACATCCGGATGCGCCCGCTGTCATTGCCGCCGAGGGTGCCGTAGTAGTAATCGAAGCCTTTCGCGTTCGGCATCCGCTCGCGGATAGGAGCGCGATTGGAGACATCCCATTTGCCGATGCACGCGGTTGCGTAGCCTTGCGCCTTCAACAGCTCGACGACGGTGATCTCGCCCGCGGGCATCGACCAGCCGCCGCTGCGAATCGGCTGGCGGCCGGTGAGGAGCGCCGAGCGCGACGGGCCGCAGACAATCTGGGCGTAGAAGCTCGTGAAGCGCGTGCCCTCGGACGCGAGACGGTCGAGGCGCGGGGTGTGGATGGTGGTCGAGCCCTGGCAGCCGAGGTCGCCGTAGCCTTGGTCGTCGGTGAAGATGATCAGGAAGTTCGGACGATCTGCGGCGCGGGCCGCGGCGAGTCCAAGCAGGAGCGCGGCGAGCAGGCGGAGCGTTTTCATGGGTGGGAAAGGAGAGTGGCGGACCCGGTGGGACGCTCAGGCTCCGGGCCTTTTCACACCGAAATGCGCGAGTACGTTGCGCAGCAGACCGGCCATCTTGGCGTCGACCGACAACACCCAGCCGGAGCCGATTGCGCCGGCGTTGAAAACGCGGCCGCCCACCGGCCGTTCCCAATAGATCATCTCGGCGCCCTGGTTGGTCTGCGGCTTGATCGGACGGAAGAAATAGTCGAACGCGCTTCCGCCCTTCTTCCAGAAGACCTGTCCGTTCGCGAGGAGCTTGATCCCCTCGGGGTCGGGCGGCACGCGCCCGCCTTCCGGTGGGGGTTTGTCCTGCAGCCGCAGGAAGGTGGACGGGCGGATGTCGAACTCGTGGGCGTTCGCGAGGCGGATGCCGTCGCCGGCGGAGCCGAAAGTATCACCTGCGCGAAGGCCGAGCCTCTCCGGTTGGTTGAAAAGAAAGTGATTCGGATCGGTGACCACGTAAGGGCCGAATTGCTCGGGTGAGCCCGGGGCGTTGAAGCCGAGGCAGTCCAGGGCGATGAGATCGACGCCGGGGAAACCGCACTCGCGCAGCATGCCGCCGCGACGACCGTCGTGACTGTGCCACGCCTCGCCGCGGCGCGCGAGGGGCACGCGCTGGCCGGCGGCGTCGGCCTTGCGGCATTCCATCACGGTGCCCTCGGCGTTGAGCGACACGCGCCAGAAGACGGCGTTGCCGCTGAGCACGACGAGGTTGCCGCCGGCGCGCAGGTACGCGTCGGTTCCTTGGTACATCGGGAGCGACCAGTACTCGTTGTGGCCGACGACGAGCATGGCGGCGTAGCCGCGCGGGAGTGAGGGGTCGCGGTGCAGGTCGATGTCGCTGACCAGATCGTAATCGTAGCCCTGTTCCTCGAGCCAGACCTGCGTGAAGCGGTCGGCGCGCGCGAGGTGGCTGTACTTGGTCGGGCCGCCGTAAAGCACGTAGGGTCCCGCCGCCGGCCACGGCATGCGCAGGCCCATTTGGTAGGTGCCCTGCCCGTTGGCGTGGTCGCGGTAAAAATTGTAGGCCGGCAGCCCGCGGGCGTCCCGTTCGATGCCGCCCGTGCCCCAGACCTGATGACGCGCCGCGGGCGTGAGCGCGAAGGGGGTTCCGCTGTACGCGCGCCAGGTGTTGGTTGCCGCGATGAGCAGCAAGGGGGCGCGCTTTTTTCCCGCGGCGCGCCTTACGATGAAGGTGCAGTGATACTGGCGGGGCTTTCCCTCCCACTCGAAGTCGAACCGCGCGACGAAAATCCCGCTGCGCGCGGTGACCGGCGCGGCCCAACGGTGCGTCACCATCCACCGGCAGTCGTAGAGGTCATCCGAGGCCAGCCGCAGGCCGTGCCCGCGCTTTGCGTCCTTCGCGGGATCGTACGCGCCGAAGCGGGGAACATCGGCGGCGAACGATGGGCCACCGATCATCCAGGTGCCGTGGTTGACGATCAGGCCGTGGCGGCCCGCGCCCGAGACGTCGGCCACGCGGTCACCTTTTTCCTCGGTGAGCGGCCACGCGCCGAGCACGCCGTCGCCGCGGGCGGAGGTGAGGCCGCCGTCGGCGAACCGTGCGGCGATCTCCGCGGCCGACAGCGCCCGATCATAAATCGCCGGCTGAGCGATGTCGCCTTCGAGAAACCGCGTCGCGGCGCCGTTCTGCCCCATCGCGCCAAGGCGCAGCGGATGCCGGCCGGGCACCAGCGGTCCCGCGAACGGCCAGGCACCCGCCTCGCGGCCGTTGACATGCACGCGTTTGGTCGCGCCATCCCACGTCGCCACGACGTGATGCCATTCGTTGCGCTTCAGTACGCCGGCCGCCGTGCGGTGGATGACTTTCTCGTCGGGCGAAACACCGTCGCCGAGGAAGAAGCCGACGTAGCCTTCCGGGCCGACGCCGAGCGCGAACCCGTCGTCGGCCTCCTTGTCCTCCTGCGTGATCACCCCTTGCAGCGGTTT
>JAURJO010000184.1 GCA_030832235.1 Verrucomicrobiota bacterium | reverse complement strand
TTTCCGGCGACGAGCAATACCGCAGCGAGGAGGCGCTGCCGATGCTGGCGAAGATCCTGAGCCAGCGCCACGGCTTCCGCTGCACGGTGCTCTTCTCGCTGGATCCGGACGGCGTCATCAATCCGGAGAATCAACGTTCGCTCGCCGACTCGGCCGCGCTCGACACCGCCGACGCCATCGTGATGTCGCTGCGTTTCCGCAACTGGATGGAAGCCGACATGGGGCGCTTCGTGGCAGCTTTCAACCGAGGGGTGCCGGTGATCGCGCTCCGCACCTCCACGCACGCTTTCAACATCCCCGCCGGCGCCCCGTTCGCCCAATACAGCTGGAACAGCCGCGCGCCGTGGCCGGGCGGTTTTGGTAAACATGTCCTCGGCGAGACCTGGATCTCGCATTGGGGCCGCCACAAGTTCGAGGCGACCCGCGGCGTCGCCGAGCCGGCCAACGCCGCCGACCCGATCCTGCGCGGCGTAAAGGATGTTTTCGGCGACAGCGACGTCTACGAGGCCTATCCTCCGTCCGACGCGCGTATCCTGCTGCGCGGCCTGGTGCTCAAAGGTATGAACCCGGCCGACGCCCCGGCCGACCACGCGAAGCCCCGCGCGACCGACAAGCAACCGCAGGGCGTCAACTCACCCGCGATGCCGATCGCGTGGACCCGAGTTTTCCGCAACGAGGCCGGCAAGGAGAACCGCATCTTCACGACGACCCTCGGCGCTGCGACCGACCTGCTGAACGAAGGCTCGCGCCGCCTCGTGGTGAACGCCGTTTTCTGGGGCCTTGGACTCGACGTTCCGGCCGCGGTAGACGTGCGCTTTGTCGATGCGTTCACCCCGAAGCCGTACGGTTTCAAAGGCTATCGCTACCGCCTAACGCCCGACGACTACGCGCTGGGCAAGGAAACGCCCCCGGGCGCCACGCCGCCCCCAGCGCCGCCGAAAAACGCGCCCGCGAAAAAGGCCGCTAAGCAGGCCTCGGCCGGCGGGGCATCCGGAGCCGCCGCCACGGCCGCGGCGCCCGCACCCGTCGTCCCGGCCGGCAAGCCCGCGTTCCAACTCAACGCGGGCGACCGCGTCGCGATCGTGGGCAATGCGCTCGCCGACCGCATGCAGCACCACGGCTGGCTGGAGACGATGATCCACCTGAAGCACCCCGAGCATAACGTCACCGTGCGCAACCTCGCGTTCGCCGGCGACGAGGTCTCGAACCGCGCGCGCTCGAAGGACTTCGGCACTCCCGATGAATGGCTTGGCAAGGTTCAGGCCGGCGTCGTCTTCGCCTTCTTCGGCTACAACGAATCCTTCGCCGGCCCCGACGGGCTGCCGAAATTCCGCGAAGAGCTATCCACGTTCCTGCGCGAGACCCGCGCCCGCAGTTACAACGGCCTCGCGCCCCCGCGCATCGTGCTGTTCTCGCCCACCGCGGCGGAGAAGCACCCCGACCCGAATTTCGAATACAAGCCGCAGGTGAACGAGAATCTCGCGGCCTACACGCGCGCGATGGCGGAGGCCGCACGCGACGTGGCAGGGGTGACTTTCGTCGATCTTTTCAATCCTTCGAAACGCCTGTTCGAGGAGGCCGCCGTACGCGGCGACGGCCCGCTCACCATCAACGGCGTCCATTTCCACGCGGCCGGAGAGGCCCGTTTGGCCAAGGAGATCTACCCGTCGCTCTTCGGCGAAAACGCCCCCGCCGTGGAAACGCCAGAGGCCGCGAAGGTTCGCGCACTCGTGAACGAGAAGAGCGCCATGTGGCACTCCCGTTACCGCTCCGTCGACGGCTACAACATCTACGGCGACCGCTCGAAGATCGCCTACGTTTCCCATCCCGACGCACCGAAGATCACCAACACACAGGTGATGATGGAGGAGATGGCGCAGCGGGACGTCATGACCACCAATCTCGAACGGAAGGTCTGGGCGGCCGCCGCTGGCAAGACCGGCTCCGTCGAGATGCTGCCGTTGCCTGTGGTAACCGCCTTCGGCACTAACAAGCCGGGTCCGAATATCGACGGCACCTACCCGTTCGTCGACGGCGACGAGGCCGTGAAATCCATGACCCTCGCCCCGGGACTGCAGGCCAACCTCTTCGCGAGCGAAAAGCAGTTCCCCGAACTGTCTAAACCCGTGCAGATGGCTTGGGACACCAAGGGACGCCTCTGGGTCGCCGTCTGGCCGAACTACCCCGAGCGTACACCGACGTCGAAGATCGCCGACAAAATCCTCATCCTCGAGGACACCGACCGCGACGGCCGCGCCGACAAGTGCACCGTGTTTCTCGACGGCCTGAACTGCCCCACCGGCTTCAACTTTTTCAAGGACGGCCTGCTCGTCATGCAGGCGCCGGACCTGTGGTTCGTACGCGACACCGACGGCGACGGCCGCGCCGACTGGAAGGAGCGCGTCCTTATGGGCTTGGATTCGGCGGACTCCCACCACCAGACCAACTCTATGATCTACGAGCCAGGCGGCGCGCTGCTGCTCAGCGACGGTGTTTTTCACCGCACGCAGGTGGAGAGCGTCGACGGCGCGGTGCGCAACATCGACGGCGCGATCTTCCGCTACGAGCCCCTCACCGGAAAGTTCGATCGCTACATCGCCTACGGGTTCGCCAACCCACACGGCCGTGCCTTCGATCGCTGGGGCAACGACCTGATCGTCGACGCCACCGGCAACAACACCTACTTCGGCCCGGCCTTCAGCGGCCGCATCGACCACCCGGGCAAACACCCGCGCATGAAGACCGTCTGGGACCGCCCCGCGCGCCCCTCGGCAGGCAGCACGTTCCTCACCAGCCGGCACTTCCCCGATGAGTACTGGGGCAGCTTCCTCAACCCCAACGTCATCAGCTTCCAGGGCATTTACCGCGTGAAGATGGTCGACGACGGCTCCGGCCTGAAGGGTGAGCGCCAGCCCGACGTCATCTCGTCCACCGACCGAAACTTCCGCCCGATCGACACGGCAACGGGTCCCGACGGCGCCCTCTACGTTTGCGACTGGCACAACCCGCTCATCGGCCACCTCCAGAGCCATCTCCGTGACTCCAACCGCGACCACGTGCACGGCCGTATCTATCGCATCACCGCGAAGGACCGCCCGCTCGCCTGGCAGCCGAAGATCGACGGCGAGCCGATCCCGGCGTTGTTGGAGCTCCTCAAGCGCGGCGAAAACCACATTCGCAACCTCGCGAAGATAGAACTCGGCAAGCACGACTCCGAAAAGGTCGTCGCCGCCACCAAGGCCTGGGCCGCAAAGCTCGACCAAACCTCACCCGACCATGCCCACCACCTCGCCGAGGCCCTCTGGGTCCACCAATGGCACAATCGCGTCGACCTCGACCTGCTTGCGCGCCAGCTCAACTCGACCAACGCCGACGCACGCGCGGCCGCCGTCCGTGTGCTGGGCTACTGGCGCGATCGCGTTCCCAACGCCCTCGCCGAGTTGCGCCGGCTAGCCGGTGACGACCACCCGCGCGTACGCCTGCAGGCGGTTCGCGCCGCGAGTTTCTTCCCGGTCGCGGACGCCACCGAGGTGGCCCTTCTCGCCCTGAAAAAGCCCGTCGACTACTACCTCGACTATGTGATCGGGGAGACGCTCCGCCAGCTCCGCCCCCAGTGGCGCCAGCGGATCGGCGAAGGTGGTAAATTCGCCGGCGGGGACGCGGCCGCCACCCGCTACCTCCTGCGCACGCTCACCGTCGCGGAAGTGCTGGCCATGCCCCGCACCGCCGACGTCGCCGAGAACCTACTCGGCCGTTCCGGCGTGAACGAGGCCACCCGCAGCGAGGCGCTCGCTGCCCTCGCCAAGGCCCGCGGCGCCGCCCCGGTCGCACTTCTGCTGCAGACGCTGGAGAGTCCGGGTGAAATCGATGCGAAAGGAGTCGGACGCTTGCTCGTTAACCAGCCCGCGGCGGCCCTCCTCGCCCATCGGGAGGGCCTTCTCAAGCTCGCCCTCGCCGAGACTGCAGATGGCCGCACTTACGCTTGGGCCGCCTTGGCGCTCGCCGACAAGACGCTTGATCGCGTGTGGCGCGAGGCCTCCGTGACGCCGTTATCCTACGCCAGCCTGCTTGGTGGCATCCCCTTGATCCCTGACGCCGAGCTCCGCGCGAAGTCTTTCGAACGGGTGATGCCCATTCTCGGCCAGCCGATCACCGACATCCAAGGTCCCGACCACATCGTCGCCGCGATCCAGCGCGACGCGATCCGCTCCGCCGTGAGCACAAAACGCGAGCCCGCCGCGGTCTTCGCCGCGCTCGCGACAATGATCGAACGCGGCTACCAGGTGCCGGTGGCGGCGCAGGGCCTTCGCACCCTGCCTCGTGACAGCTGGAAACCCGCCGACGCCGGACGAGCCGCCCGCGCGCTTGTAGCGTGGGCTGGAAAAACGCATCCGAACGAGCGCACCGGCCGCGATTACGTGGAGAGCGTGCAGGTCGCCGACGACCTCGCGGGCATCCTTCCGCCGGGTGAATCCGAGGAGCTCCGCAAGACCCTCTCGGGCCTGCGCGTCGCCGTTTTCGTCGTGCGCTCGGTGGTGGAAGGCATGCGCTACGACACGCCGCGCATCGTGGTGCAGGCCGGCCGCGCGTTCGACCTCATCTTCGACAACCCCGACGTGATGCCGCACAACCTCGTCATCGTGAAGCCGGGCACGCGCGAGCAGGTCGGCACCGCCGCCGCAGGGATGACGCCGGAGGCGAAGGACTCCAAGGGGCGCACCTTCGTGCCTGACCTCGGCAGTGTGATCGCCGCCACGAAGATGCTGGAGAACGGCCAGAGCGAGACACTGAAGATCCCTGCCAACCAGCTCCGCACCGAGGGCGAATACGAGTACGTCTGCACGTTCCCCGGCCACTGGATGATGATGTGGGGAAAGTTGATTGTAACCAAGGACGTCGACGCCTACCTGAAAGCCAACCCCGCGGCGCCTGCGGCCACTCCCGCGCCGGCCGGCCACAACCACTGACCTTAACCCCCATGAAAATGATCCGCTCCCTACTCATCCTCGGCGTCGCCGCCTCGGCGACGATCGCCCTCGCCGCCGACGGCGCGCAGACCCTGTTCAACGGCAAGGACCTCTCCGGCTGGAAGGGCAACCCTGACTTCTGGTCCGTGCGCGACGGCGCCATCACCGGCCAGAGCACCGCGACCAAGGTCGTCGACGCGAACACGTTCCTCGTCTGGCAGGGCGGAGAGCCCGCCAATTTCGAACTGCGTCTCAAGTTCCGCCTCACCGCCCAGAACGCCAAGGGCTGGGGCAACTCCGGCGTGCAGTACCGCAGCCGCGTGATCGATGCCGAGAAGTTCGTCGTCGGGGGCTACCAGGCCGACATCGATTCCCCGTTCCGGTACACCGGAATGCTCTACGAGGAGCGTGGTCGTGGAATCCTCATGAACCCAGGCCAGAAGGTGCGCGTCGGCCCCGCCGAGGCCGCCGCTGCGGCGCCCGCCGACGCCAAGAAGGGTAAAGGCAAAGCCGGGCC
The DNA here is from genome assembly GCA_030832235.1 of Verrucomicrobiota bacterium. Classification (GTDB taxonomy): domain Bacteria; phylum Verrucomicrobiota; class Verrucomicrobiia; order Opitutales; family Opitutaceae; genus ER46. Next base: position 7,675 of record JAURJO010000184.1, on the reverse strand, counting down.
GCGCCCGAAGATCGACGTTCTCGGCACTCCGACGACCGCCGAGCAGATCCAGGCCGCCCTTAAGATGGGCGACTGGAACGAGCTCCGGATCGTAGCCAACGGAAACCAGCTCCAACACTACGTGAACGGCGTGCTTACCGCAGACGTGACCGATGCCGACCCGGCCGTCGCCCCCAAGTCGGGCGTGATCGCGCTGCAAATGCACAAGGGCGAGCCGATGACGGTACAGTTTAAGGACATCCAGCTGAAGAAGCTGCCGTAAGGGCAATCGCCTCAGCGGCGCTTAAACGCGGGAACACCCCGAACCGAACATCGACCGTCCGGATCAGATGCCGACGGAAGGTCACTCCGGGATATGGGCGTATCTCGGGACCGGCGGACAAAAAAACGCCCGCTCTTTCGAGCGGGCGTTAAAACCGAATGGAGCTAGGCTCGACATTCGATTTTTGGCGGGAGGATCCGTCAAAGTGCCGACTGCCGCCCGTTGATCAAGGGTATTTTCCGGCTTCAGACTCGAAGCCGGAAGCGTTGGCAATAGGGTAGCCGAGCCCCCTAGGGGACTAGAGAGACCGCAAAAAAGCCCCGCCGGTGAGGCGGGGCTGGAGAGTAGCGGAGAAGGGCTTGCCTTACTTCTTGGGCGAGACGCCGGGAACAGTGATCGGCGTCGTCGGCGCGGCCGCGGGAGCCGCGGCGGGGGCGGCAGCGGGAGCTACGGCGGAGGCCGGACGGTCCTTATTGATCTCCTTCATCACGTCGTCAGTGATTTCGAAGGCGGCATCGGTGTAGACGACGTTGGAAATGCCGATCGCAGTGGGTCCAGCTTTGTCTAGGACGAGCGTGGCACCCTTTCGCTTGGCGACGTCGGAAACGACTTTGGTGATCTCCTCGAGCATCAGGCTACGGAACGTGTTGAGGCGCTGACCGAGAGAGTTGCGGGTGTTTTGGATGAACGTCTGAACCTCGCGCTGCTTGTTCTGAATGGCTTCGAGCTTCTTCTGGGCCTCGTTCTGGGCCTTGGACTTGGCCTCGGCGGAAAGGGCCGGGCTATTGGCCTGCTCATTGAGGGTCTTGTACTCCTCGACGAGGGCATTCCCCTCCTTGTTCATCTTCTCAACCTCTTCCTGGGCCTTCTGGTCATCGGCCTGGATCTTGGCGTTCTGCTCGATGGTCTTGAGGTGATTGTCGTAGAGCTTAGCCATGTCGACCGTGGCTAGCTTGAGGGCGGGCTGCGCGCCGGCGACGGCGGCCGCCGCGACAAAGGCCGCGAGGGCGAGAAGGGAGCGGGATGCGTGCTTCATGGGATGCGGATGGAGGAGTTAAATCGTCGAAAGAGTCAGATTCAGAAGCGGGTGCCAAAGGAAAAATTGAACTGGTTGCCCTTCTTGGCCTCCTTCGAACCCGTGATCGGGATGCCGAAGTCGAGGCTGAGCGGGGCGCCCGCGACGAAAAGGCGCAGACCCACGCCGAAGTTGTCATGGTACTTGGCGGGATTGAAGTCGTAGGCGCCCTTGTTGACGAATCCGGCGTCGTAGAAGACGGCGAAGCGAATCGGGCTCACGATGTCGGCCGAGTACTCCGCGCTGAAGAAGCCGTAGGTCTTGCCGCCGATCGGCTCGTTGAACTGGTCGCGCGGCGCCACCTCGCGGAACTCGTAACCGCGCAGGGTCTGCGGCCCGCCAAGGTAATACTTATTGTAGTACGGCACGTCGTTGGAGTCTCCGAAATTCTGGATCACGCCGCCGCGGGCGATGAGCGCGAGAACCTGGGATTGCAGCTCGAAGATCGGGAAGAACTGCGAGCCGCGGAACTCCATGCTGTAGTTGTTGTTGATCTTGCTGCCGCCCAGCGGACCGCCGGCGAAACGGAAGTTCATCTCCACGCGGTTACCACTGGTTGTGTTGATGATCTTGTCGCGCGTGTCGCGCTCGAGCTGGAACCCGATGCTCGAGGAGGCGTTGCTGCCCTCGAGGGCGCGGATGATGGCGGAGGCGCTCGGGGAGATATTGTTGATGTCGAAAACCTCGTACGTGTACGAAAGCCGTCCGTTCCACAGCTCGAAGAGGTGCTTCCGGAGGTAGACCTCGAAGCCCGTCTGGATCTGGCTGTAGAAGGTGCTGTTGTACTCGGAACTGGTGCGGAAGACCGAGAAACCCAGCGCGAGCTGGCGCTGGAACAACCAGGGCTCCTCGAACGACATCACCACCTCGCTGGAGAGTGAGCCGAGCTGCATGCGCAGGCGGAACTTCTGGCCGTCGCCTTGGAAAAATGACCGGCGATTGAAGAGGTCGAAGTTGGACTGGGACACCTCGGCGAACAGCGTGGCGCGCTCGAGCGAGGAGAAACCGGCGCCGAACGTCAGGTTGCCGGTGCGACCCTCGCGCACCGCGATACGCATGTTGCGGCGGCCGGGGATGTTCGTCTCCTGGTGATTCACGTTCACGCTCTCGAAGAACCGCGTGTTCTCGAGGCGCAGCTGGCTGATCTTCATCAGCACCGTGCTGAACACGTCGCCCGGCCCGAGCACCAACTCGCGCAGGATCACCGTGCTCTTGGTCTTGTTGTTACCCTCGATGACGATCGACTCGACGCTGAACTTCTCGCCCTCGGAAATGACGTACTCGACGTCGATCGCGCCGGTCGTGACGTTGGGCTTGCGGTTCAGCCGGACGCGCGTGTCGAGGTAGCCGTCCTTGCCGTAGAAATCGTCGAGCCGCTCCACGTCCTTGTCCAACTTCGAGGGCACGAAAACCACACCGGTTTTTTGGCGAACGACGCGCTTGAGGAGGGCCGAATTGAACAGCTTGTTGCCCGTAAAACTGATCTCACCCACCCGATACTGGCGTCCCTCGTTGATGTTGATGACAAGTACCAGCTTATCCGCCGTGGGATAGTTGAACTGCACTTTGTCCTGGGGAATTTCGACGTCGAGGAAGCCGAGTTCGCGGTAAAGATCGCGCAGCTTGTCGAGGTCGTCCTCGAACTGGTCGTCCTTGAAGCGTCCCGATCCGGTGAGCCACGAGAACATCCACCACTTCTTGGTTTCCATCGCTCCGCGGAGCTTGCGGGGAGTGACGTTCTTGTTTCCCGCGAAACGGATCTCCGCGATCTTCACCTTCTCGCCCTCGCGAATCTTGAAGATCACGGTGCCGAAACCGCCGACGCGGTCCTTTTCCACGGAGTAGTTGATCGAAACCTGATTGTACCCGGCCTTCTGGTAGTAATCCCGCAGCTTCTCGGCGTCCTCCTTGATCTGACGCTCGTCGAGGGCCTGGTTGGATTTGACCTTGATCTCCTTCTCGAGGCGCGAGGATTTGACCTTGGTGTTGCCCTCGAACTTGACCGCCAGCACGCGGAACTTGGGCGTGACCTCGACGACGAGGTTGAAGGTCACGGCGTCGACCGCCTCGTGCTTCACCTCAATGAACTCGAAAAGGCCGGTGCGGTAGAGGGAACGGATGTCGCGATCGAGGATGATCTCGTCGAACTCGCCACCCTCCCGGATCTGCATGTTTGCGCGAACCACCTGCTCGTTGACGTTGGCGGTGCCGACGAACTTGATGGTCACCATGCCGACCTTGTAGGCCGGCGCCACGGGACGGATGGCTTGGGTGGACTGGGGCGCCTGGGCCCCGCTCTGGGCCTTACTTACAGAAACACCTACCAGACAGGAACAAGCAATTGAAAGTAGGAAGCGAACCGCCCCCCCGCAGGGGCTACTGGTGAAAGTTTTCAAAGCGTGTGATGTCCCTGAGGAAAGTGAGTTTCAGTTCTCCTACCGGCCCATTTCGCTGCTTGGCAACGATTAACTCCGCCGAGTCGCTCGCAACTTGGAATTTTTCGTCGGCGTCACGTGGCCGGGCGAGCATGAGGACGACGTCGGCGTCCTGTTCGATGGATCCGGATTCACGGAGGTCGGAAAGTCTGGGGGTGCGGGTCTCTTTTTCAGAAGCACGGTTGAGCTGCGATAGAACAAGCACCGGCACTCCAAGTTCCTTCGCCAGCGCTTTTAATCCGCGGGAGGCCTCCGCCACCTGCTGCTCGCGTGGCACTCGGGGATCGGTCGGGCTTAGCAGTTGAAGGTAGTCGACCACGATGAAGCCCAGGGGGTAGCGCGCGTGGATCCGCCGGGCCTTGGCGCGCAGCTGCATGATCGAAAGCGCGCTGGAGTCATCGATGAAGATCGGCGCCTTGGAAAAGTCGTCGGCCGCCTCGAGCAGGCGGTTCTGTTCCTCGCCGTTCTTGGAAAGGAGTCCGTCCCGCAGCAGCTTCATGTTCACCCGCGCCCGGGAACACAGCATGCGGAGGGCGAGCTGCGAGGCGCCCATTTCGAGCGAGAAGATCAGCACCCGATGCGCCTCCACCCCGGCCTTGCGCGGCATGGCCGCCGCCTCGGCGAAATTGAGCGCGAGCGAGGTCTTGCCCATGGACGGACGCGCCGCCAGCACGATCATGTCGTTGCGCTGAAACCCCCACAGCAGCGCATCGAGATCCTTGAACCCGGAGGATACGCCGGTGAGCTCTCCCTTCTTCATCATCATCCGCGTGATGACGTTCATCGCCTCCCGCGTCGGATCGCGCATCTGCTTCGCGCTCTCGCTCACACGGCTCTGGGTAACCCCGAAGATCTTCTGCTCCACCTGGTCGACAAACTCGTCGATGCCGCCGGTGAAACCGTAGCACTCCTCCACCGTCCCGGTCGCCGCTCGGATAATTTCCCGCAGCAGAGCCAGTTCGCGAACCTTGTCGATAAAGTAGCCCGCCTGCGCGGTGGTCGGAATCCGGCTGCTAACCTGCGCGAGGAATGCGTAGCCTCCGATCGGCTCAAGCTTACGGGCGGTCTTGAGCTCCTCCGCCACGACCGCGACGTCGATCGTCACCTGCCGGTTGTACATGTCCAGCAGCTGCTCGAAGATCACCCCGTGCCGGGCGTCGTAGAACGACGCCGGCGTGATCCGGTTCTCGAGACACCGCGCGACGACATCCGCGCCATCGAGCAGGCAACAGGAAAGCAGATGCTCCTCGGCCTCCAGGCTGTGTGGCAGCATGCGCACCGCGGACGAGGCAGGCGCGGGCGGACGACCGGACGGGGCGGTGGACGCGGGTTGGTCCATGGAAAGGGCGGCGAGTGAGCGGGGCCGGGACGGTCACGGCAACCCCCGCTTTTGAACAAACTACTCCCAGAAACGGAAAGGCCGCGCCCGCCTCAGGGACGGGTCGCGGCCTCGCGTCGGCAGGGAACGATTATTCCCGGGCCTCCTTGCGCGGACGGCGCTCGGAGCGCTTCTCGGTCTTGTCGCCCGCGGGGGCGGCCGGCTCGGTGGCGGCCGGCTCGATCGGATTCTCGGAAACCACATCGAACGGCACCTCCACGCTCACCTCGGCGTGCAACTTGATCTTCACCGTGTGCTTGCCGAGCGTCTTGACCGGGTTGAACAGGTGGATCTTCCGCTTGTCGACCTCGAGGCCGGAGGCGACGAGCTTCTCGTGCACGTCCTGCGCGGTGATCGCGCCGAACATCTTGCCGCCCTCGCCGGTCTTTACGGCGAACGCGAGGCTGGTCTTCTCGAGGCGGCGGGCCATCTCCTGGGCACCGTTGAGCTCGTTCTGCTCGCGCTCGGCGCGACGCTTCTTCAACGCCTCAACCTGCTTGCGGTTGGCCACCGTGAGCGGCACCGCGATCTTGCGCGGAAGCAGGAAATTGCGGGCGAAGCCGGCGCGGACTTTGACTTGATCGCCTTCGCCGCCGAGACCTTCGACGGGTTTGACGAGGAGCACTTCTGTGGAGGCCATGTTATTTATCAGGTTGAAAGGTTGTGGTTTCCGGGGTGTCGCGACGGCCCTCGCCGCCGACGGCGCCGCCAAGGGCGGGCCGCTCCGAAATTCAGGTGAGTCCTCAGAACGGGACGTCCTCGTCGAGGTTTTCCTTCGCCGGCGCCAGGGAGGTTGGGTTGGCGCGCGGCGCAGGCGAGTTGCGCTCGAAGGAACCGCCGGGCGCGTCTCCGCCGCCGGGCCCGCCGCCACCGCCGCGGCCGTCGCCGAGGAATTCAAATGCCTCGAGCACCACCTTCATGCGGCTGCGCTTCTCCTTGGTGTTCTTGTCTTCCCATTGGTCGAGACGCAGGCGGCCCTCGACGAAGAGCGGGCGGCCCTTGGTGACATACTTGGCGATCGTCTCGCCCTGTTTGCCCCAGGCCTCCACGTCGACGTAAATGACCTCCTCGCGCGACTCGCCCGACTCCATCTTGAACTTGCGGTTGATCGCGAGGGCGAACTGGCAAATGGGCGTGCCCTTCGGCGTGACCCGCAGCTCAGGGTCGCGCGTGAGATTGCCCATCAAAAGAACCTTGTTGAGCGAGGGCATGGCGGTGCGGGGTCGGGGTGGACGCAGTGGAGCGCGGTCAGGCGCTCTGGATAAAGGTGCGGTAAACGCTGCCGTTGAGGCGGAGCTTCTCGCGCAGCTGGGACGGGGCGGCAGCCGGGGCCGCGAAAGCGACCTGCACATAGTGCGCGCCGGTGAGCTTGCGGTCGGTCACGCGCGCGAAGTCGCGCTTGCCCACGGTCTCGACGGCCGAGACCTCGCCCTTGAGCTCGGTGATGACCTTCTTGATGCCGTCGACGATCTGGTCGAACGACTCCTCCTTGCCCCGGTTATCAAGGATGAAGGAAGCGCGGTAGTTGCGGTTGGCGGATTTCATTTTGGCTCTCTGCGGTTGAGTTGATTCATGGCGGTCTCGAGGCCGCGGGTAAGCAGCAATTCGAGACCTTGGACGAAGGATTCGATTTTTTCGGAGACGACGACGAGCTGGTCGGAAGGAAACTTGGCCAGGACGAAGTCGGCGAGGTCCATCTCCGCCGGTCGCTTCGGCCCTATGCCGAGGCGGTAGCGCACGAAGCCCGGTCCGAGGTGGCGGATCAGGCTGTCGACTCCGTTGTGCCCTCCGGCGCTGCCGCCGGCGGACACCTTGACGAGCCCGAGGTCGAGATTGAGATCGTCATGGACCGCGATCACCGACTCGGGGCCGGCCTTGAAGTAGCGTGCGAGCGCACCCACCGACTCGCCGCTGGCGTTCATGAACGTCTGCGGTTTGGCGAGCCAGAGCGGACCCACGCCGGTTTCCCAACGCGCGACCTCAGCCTTGAACTCGGCCGATTGTTTCCAAGCGAGGCCGTGCCGCCGCGCGAACGCGTCGAGCACAACCCAGCCCAGATTGTGACGGGTGCCCTCGTAGGCCCGACCCGGATTGCCCAGGCCGGCGACAAGGGAGAAGGACATGGCTCAAAGAACGGAACGGTGGGCGCCGGCCGGCAAGGCCGGCGCCACCGGAGAAACGCTGCCTTACTTCTTGGCCGGGGCGGCCGGCTTCGCGCCGGCGGCCGGAGCGGCGCCCTTGGCACCCGCGGCGGGCGCGGCGGCAGGGGCTGCACCCTTGGCGCCAGCGGCCGGAGCAGCGGCACCGGCGGCCGGAGCGGCGGCACCCTCGGCGGGAGCGGCGGCGGCCGCGGCACCTTCGGCGGCGGACGGAGCGGCGGCGACTTCCTGCACGATTTCGGCGACCGGCTCGACGCACGAGACAACCGGCTGACCCTGCGGATCCAGGAACTTGACGCCCGGGATGGCCTTGAGGCCGCTGACCTTGATGGTCTCACCGACCTTCAGCTCGGTGACATCGACCAA